>CAZZGS010000163.1:0-8613 GCA_964653845.1 uncultured Bryobacter sp. | reverse complement strand
AATCGTTCTGGCCCAAATGCATTAGGCATATCAACGGACTCAGGAACCAGCGCTGGGAAGCAGAGCGATAAATCAAAGGGAAGCTGTGCACCAGCAGCGCGTGTAAAATCGACAGCATCGAGCGGTAATTGCTGGTGCGGCTGCAATCCCGATGTTGGCAGGATAGCCTCCAGGCCGGATTCGAGTGCCTGAAGTGAAAAACTGGGATCAGCGGGAATCTCTTGGCCGAAGTAAAGTTCGAGCCCCACTTCCATCGGAATCGCCAAAACCGCAGCAGACAATTGGGACGACTGACAGGAATCAACCGAAGAAAGAGTAGACGGCAATTGGAACGCCGACAAAGCAACCATTGCTTCCTCTACACTCACAACCCCAGAAGGCGAAACCAGCTTGCTGAATTCTTCAGGATCAGCCAATCCCGTCCGAGACAGAGGAAGTGCTGAGGTGCCCTCAAACTCTGAAGCCTTTGCAGAGACAAGCATTTCCATCTCGGAATGCCAGGGACGCGACGTAATCGTGCGTGGAGAAATCTGTTCGGATAGATACTCCGCAAACTCGGGAGCCTTTTCTTCTTCTTTTGCCTTGCCCAGTGGCTGCTTACGAACGGGCTTGCGACGTGTCCGGTCTTCGAGCAGCCGGGCGACCACAAGTTGTTCCTGCTCAAGGTGATAGGCCTGCCTATGCGCAACAGAACAAAACTCTTCTGAGGTGAATTTCTTCACCATTGGGAGTTTTTTGCCGCAGTAAATGCAATTCATCAGAGACACTACCGTCGGGACTACTATCGGCAGGTCTACGCAGATTCCTTATATTACTTTTGCATTTTTAGAAAAGGAAACGCCGGGCGTTAGCCCGGCGTTTTTGGAGTACGAATGATCGGTCAGAAGGACTTAGATCGGTTCTGGAAAACGAAGTTTCGACTTCTGCAACGAGCGATCCAGCATCTCGATTGCTTCTTTTTCAATGATTGTCCGTGAAATTGCTACTTCCGAGAGAAGCATTTGGCGGCTACGCTCCAGCATCTTCTTCTCACGGAAACTCAGCGGCTTGTCGCCCTGAATCAACAACAGTGTCTTGAAGACTTCAGCGATCTCGAGAAGTGAGCCCTTGCTCATTTTCTCCGTGTTTTCCTTGAAGCGGTGCTTCCAGTCGGGATTCCAACGGGGAGTACCGGAAGCAAGGAAGTTCAAAACCTTTGCCGTTTCCGTATTGCGGGTGACTTTGCGGAGACCCACTTCTTCTGCGTGTGAGAAGGGGACCATAACAGTCATCGAGCTATAAGCCAAACGGAGAAGATAGAACCGTTCGTTCTGGGCGCCAAATGAACGAATACTAATGTTTTCGATGGTACCGACGCCATGGTTCGGGTAAACCACTTTTTCGCCGACTTGAAAAGTCATTCGAGGACCCTCCGTGCACTTGAGATTGTTGTTACATCGTTGAAACGTGATGGCTAATTGAAGGGTAGATCCGTCTCAGACGATTGTCAACGTGAAGAGTTGCAAAAACTTATATTTTTCTCAACTTTGAGCCGATAAGATTCATTTTTTTCGCGTATGGGTGCACATCAGGGAATTCTATGGGAAAAGGGATATTATCCTAAAGATACACCACCCGCGGGTGTACACTTATGCGTTCATTAGAAAGCGCTTGTAGCCACAGTTTTTGTCCGTGTCGACGGCAATGTTTCGACTGAGAGAAGACGTCTCGAGGGCGGCAAATCCGCTGTATCTGATCTGCTCAATCAGCGACAATACAGTTGGAAAGTGAATCCCGCCTTGCCCGAGCAGCCTCGGATTGTCTTTCATATGAAATTAGCCGATGCGTTTGCGTCCGAGAGGCGGGATCTCCCGGTAAATGTCGTGACCACGAGAAAATGAATTGCCAACATCATAGAAGACTTTAACGTCGTCAGACTAGGCACGATCCAAGAATATGCAGATTCTCTGCCGCAGAATTGGTGTTCTCCAGCCCCAGCGTCACCTGAGCCTTCTCCACCTTCGAGGCAATATTACGCAAGAGGTCTGCGACGTAGTCCGTCTCTTTTGGCGTTTAAAGCGCCCGATTGATTTCGATCGCATCAGAGAGCCATCTCACACCAAGTTTGTTGTACTTAAGCCCATTCACTTGAAGAATATCGAGGTAAATGGAAACAAGCGTCAAGTTAAGTGCCTTGGCGCGTTCAATATGAGCAGATGGATTATTGAGAGGCAATTTCCCATCAATCGGTTTCCGGCCCAGCGATACTTCGACTCCAGAGAATCCAATCTGCGAAGCCAGGTTGAGAGCCTCGATTTGCCCGGCAAGGCCCAGATTCCAATCCGTGACTCCGATCTGCAGATTCGGATTAGGGGCGGCAAGCATGGCGGCTGCCGCGCCGGGAAGAGGCAAAAAATGTCGACGGCGCATGACTTAAAGTCCATGCGAAGAGCAACCTGCATCACACGAGCTCCATTGCCAGAGCTACCGTTCACCAAACCAGTCATCCGTCCAAAGGAATTGGGAATCGAGAAGTTGTTGTTCGGATTGTCGAAATTGGCTTTGTTTAGCGTGTTATACATATCGAGCCGCAGTGCAGCCCTTAGGCGTTCAGAGTCTGGAATCTTCTTCACCCACCAGCGAGACCCTGATGAAGGATGCCTCCTCCGATTGGAGGAGCCGCATTGGCGGCTGATCCCAAGGGCCAAGTAGGACTAAAAGTCAAAGCGGAGGGCGAATTGAAGGATTCGCGCGCCCGATTGATTCGATGCGCCGGTCGGAGTTGCTGAGATGACGCCGAAGGTCTGCGGTGTCTGCAGGTTCACCGACGGAGCGATGAAGTTGACGGTGTTCAGCAAATTGTAGCCTTCGGCTCGGAAGGTAACAAAGGTCCTTTCCCCGTATATGCGGAATCGCTTTACAAGAGAAAGGTCGGTATTGAAGAAACCAGGCCCCTTGAAAGTATTGCGTCCGGCGCTACCAATCACTCCCGGATTGGGCACAGAAAACAGAGCAGCCTGCTCTGGAGTAAAGAAGCGTACCCCACCACCGAACCGCTCGATTTTCCCAATGGAACGATCGGTGCCAGAATAATTGGCCAGAGAGCCAAGATTGCTGGCGAGCGGCCCGAAGTTGGTGATATTTGGTCCAGTGTAAATACCGGAAGAGATGCTGAGCGGCTGTCCTGAAGTAATGATTCCGAGTGAGCCGATTTCCCAACCTGCGGCGATACGGTCCAACCACCCCGGCATGTTGCCAGCAAATCGCTTGCCGCGGCCAAACGGGATTGTATAGCTTGTAGACCAATTGAAAGTGTGTGGACGATGGATGTCTGAGAGCGTGCGGTTCAGCCGGAGATTATAGTTATCCAGCGGCCCGGTATTGCCTCCTCCATCACCTGACGCGTTGTCGATCGTCTTCGACCACGTGTAGTTGATAGCACCTTTGAGGGCACCAGCTTGGCGCCGGAGACTGAACTGGAAGGAGTCGTAGTATGTCCGGCCAGCATTGGTAGATTGGATCACGTTGGTGAATTGCGGGAAATTGCGCAAGTAGAATTGCGAAACCCCAGCACCTGCATAGCGAGTGAAATTACTGGTGTCGATTGTGTTCGCCGCTGCACCCACGCTACCCTGCCGAACGGGTGTAGCTCCAATGCCGCTAATTGCTGCTGCCGGTGAACCAAACATTCTCACAAGAGCGTTCGAAGCAGAAGTAGGCGTGTTGTTCGCCTGGAACGCACGGAGCTCGTTAAAATCAGTCAGGAAACCTTCATAGATGCGCGTCTGATTTACGTTTTGATCGAGTAATTGCTTGATCGCCCGATTCGACACATAGCCGGCTTCGACAACCGTGTTTCGCATCAATTCGTGCTGGATCGTAAAGTTCGTCTGAAGCACATAAGGCTGACGGAAATTGGGATCAATCACATTCAAACCACCGAAGACCCGGTTGGCAACCGGCGAAAGTGTCGGCGTTGCTGGAGGCGCAGGCAGAGCAGGTCTGTCACTGAGACGCACATCGCTGCCCACTGCCTGGTTGGGGAACACACTCACAGACTGGGCGAAACCAGGAGTGGTGCTATCAGGATCGATAGTTGCAGTCCCGGGGACTCGATCATAGAAGACGCCCCAAGAGGCTCGGATCGAAGTCTTACCAGCTTTGAAGGGCGACCAGGCAATGCCAACGCGAGGGGCAAAATTGTTGTAGTCGTTTTTAAACCAGGAATTACTTCGCTTGACCGTGAGGTCAGCGAGGCGGCCAGCGGTATTGATCAGCCCTGCCTCGTTCTGGATGATGTTGCCTTGCAGTTGGTCTCGTTCAAAGGGCACACCATAGAACTCATAGCGCATGCCCAGATTCAAAGTGAGGTTGGGCTTGATGCGCCAATCGTCCTGAAAGTAATAGCCGTAGTCGCGAAAAATGAAATTACGAACGCGAGGCGTACCAGGAGTCTGGAAGGCTGCCAGATCGCTATAAAAAGTGGTCTGGATCGAGCTAACGCGACCGAGAAGATCATTGTAGAGATTGTCAAAGCGCTGACGATCCGCTGCGGCGATTTGAGAACCCGCCGGGCCGATAGCGCCAGGCGCGGCATTTCCATTTCCCTGTCCTACATTGACCGTGGGATAGATGGAAGCATCGTTGGTTTGATACTGAGTCGTCTTCGAATACCGGAAGCCCATTTTGAAAGTGTGATTGTTGCGGACAATCGAAACGTTATCCGATATCTGGGGGTTCACCGGAGAGTTTCGGGCTGACCCAAAACCGGTCGGGATTGGGTTTGTAAAGAGGTTGGCACCGATCAGGGCCTGTCCGGGGAAGCTAACGCTGCGCACGCGTCCAAAAATCACCGAAGACTCAGAATACCCATAGATCAACTCGTTCAAAATGCTAGGCTTCACTGTCCAGGTAGCTCCGATCGAATAGCCAGCTCGGATCCCACCCTGCGTCCCGTTCGGCTGGCCCGGGAAAGTAGCTTCCGCGTTGTTCAGAGAGTCGGCCAGCGTTGTCGTCTTAAACCAGGAATAGCGGAAGTAGGTACGAAGATTATTGGTAACATTCCAATCCGACTTCATCGTATGCTGATCGCCATTGTTATTGGCAGGCGCATTGAAACGAAAGCCAGCGGTGTTCAAGCGGTCGCCGAGGTCCAGATTATTCGGGGCACGAAGCAACGCCAGATTGGCAGCAACTGTCTTGTCGATACCAAGACGACGAGGATCGTTCTGCAGAATATTGTAAGAGCGGGTCTCGCCAGCTCCAGCTTGACCAGCAGGCACAACCCAGCGGAAGATGCCCGACTTGGCTTCGGGCGTAAGCACAGTGCGATTGCGAACCACTTCTTGAGCGGTACGAGTACCCTGAAAATTGTAAAAGAAAAAGACCTTGTTCTTGCCGTTGAAAATTTTCGGAATGAGCACCGGCCCACCAATGGAACCACCAAATTGGTTCTGAATGAATTTGGGACGAAGCAGCTCCGTTCCGCTCGACTTGTTAAAGAAGTTATTCGCGTTCAATACCGTATTGCGGTGGTATTCAAAAAGGTTTCCGCTGAAGCGATTGGTACCAGACCTCGTGATCAGTTCGACGGTTCCACCGGCATTACGCCCGTATTCGGCCTTCGCACCATTGGTAATGATCCGGAACTCTTCCACCGAATCGGTATTGTTGGCATTAAGCGTAAGCCCCAGCCGAGGAGAGACCGCGTCATTGACGTCAACACCGTCGAGAGTATTGTTGTTCGAGCCCTGACGCATTCCGTTTACCCGCGCGAAGCTCGGGTCATTGGGGCTGGTGCCAAGTTGAACGCCCGGCTGATAGGTCGCCAGTGCGATCGGGCCGCGGCCAAGCTGAGGCAGAGTATCGATATCGCGAAGAGTGATGGAGCGCTGGATAGTCGCCTCGGTCGTTTGAATGCGAACGGCATTGAATTCGACAGTGATGCTGTCTGTAACGGCACCGACCTCAAGCTGGATGTCCTGACGGATGTTTACCCCAACGTTGATTTCGATATTGGTGAGCGTCGTCTTGCGGAAGCCGCCTGCCTCGGCTGTAAGAGTGTACATGCCAGGCTGTAAAGATGGGAAAAAGTAAAAGCCGGAAGCATTGGCTTCGGCGTTGTATTTCACTTGCGTTTTCGAGTTGGTAATTAACAATTTGGCACCAGGAATACTGGATCCCGAGGTGTCGAGAACTGTACCCTCAACACGGGCGTTCTGAATTTGGGCCGATAGAGCAAGAACAAAAACCAGGCTGGAGAAAAGAAGTCGCATTAAGATCCCCTAGAGAAAGAGTTGGCTTTAGCTGGGTGGATCTGCCACTCGGACCCCGATCCCTCATGAAGCGTTGAAAGAAATAGTAGCTCAGCTTCCCCCAATACGCAAGAAGCCCGGTGGGCCTCCAAGAGGCTGCGCCGGGCTATCAAGGTTTTAAGTTGTGACCAGTGGCTAAAAGTCGACGCGGAGCGCCACTTGCATGACGCGTGCACCGGTGCCGCTGGAGGTATTGGCCGTGGCAGACAAACGACCGAAAGTGGTCGGCGTCAGAATGCTCGTACCAGGAGTGGTGAAGTTCGCATGGTTAAGGAGGTTATAGGCCTCAGCACGGAACTGCATCTTAATTCGTTCAGTGATCGGGATGGGCTTCACCAGCGAGGCATCCGTATTGAAGAACTTCGGGCCCCGGAATGCGTTGCGGCCGGAATTACCGATTTCGCCAGCACCGGGAAAGGTGAAGGCGGCAACCTGCGAAGCCGAGAAGAACTGCACACCACGGCCGTCTTTCAGAACCTCACCAATGGTGCGGTCTCCAGTGTAGTTGGCATAAGTGTTGAGTGTCGATCCAAGCGTGCGACGGGCGCTAGTGACGGAAAATACCGTTCCAGACTGAAGTACGGCCAGACCACCGATGGTCCAGTCACCAACGATACGATTCACGAAGCCATTGGCCCCACTCATGTAGCGCTGCCCCTTGCCAAATGGCAAAGTGTAACTACCAGAGAAGTTGATCGCGTGCGGTCGATCAAAGTCTGCGCGGCCACGGTTGTTGACGAAGTTGTAGTTGTCCACCGGAGCGGTGAAACCATTGCCGTCCACAGAGGTGTTGTCAATGGACTTGGAGAAGGTATAGTTCAGAATCGCAAGGGCGTTCTTTGTGCGGTGAGACAAAGTCATCTGAAGCGAGTTGTAGCTTGAAGAACCACCATTCATTCCGTAGATCACTTGATTGAATTGTGGGTAGTTTCGGAGATAGAAGTTGCTCACGCCTGCGCCAGCAAAGCGATTGAAATTGCTTGCGGTGCGGTCCAGATTATCCGCGACTGTTCCGGCAAGTCCCTGAGCGAGGTTTGTTGCGCCCAGCGCAGTCACGGCTGGCGCTGCGCCACCAAAAATGCGGGCAAGCGTATTGCCAGCGCCCACCGGGGTGCCCGTTGCCGAAAAGGCCTGAAGTTCCTTGAATGAATTCAGGAAGTCGCCATAAATCCTCGGCTGATTGATGTCCTGCCATGTGAAGAGCTTGGTACCGGCGGTGCGAACAAAGCCAGTATCGAGGACGGTCTTGCTAGTCAACTGGTGAGAAAAACCAAAGTTGATCTGCTGCAAATAGCCAGTCCGTTGATTCGGATCAAAGACAACGATAGAAGTGTTCCGATTCAGAGGGAGGTTGGTAACAGGGGCTCCGGGCTTCAGCGGGAAGTCCGCCGTGGCCAGTGTGTTGACAGTACGAACATTTCCGCCAGCACCATTGGGGAAGGTCTGGGTTGCCTGAGCGAAGCCAGGAGTATTGCCATCGACAAGGCTGGATGTAGCGCCTACGATCCGGTCGTAGAACATGCCCCAGTTGCCGCGGATGACAGTCTTACCATTTTTGAAAACATCCCAGGCAAAGCCAAAACGAGGTGCAAAATTGTTGAAGTCGTTCTTGTACCAGGTGTCCGCCTTCTGGATCACTGTATTGCTGATATTGGCAACCGTATTGAGATCGGCAATGCGATCCAGTGAACCCTGGAAGCCATTAAGCTCCTTCGGTACGCCGAAGTTTTCCCAGCGGATCCCAACATTGAGGGTGAGGTTCGAAAGAATCTTCCAGTCATCCTGGAAGAAGATGCCCATGTCCTTGAAGACGGTGTTGCGCACACGAGGCGAGCCAGCATCCTGGAAGGTGGCAAGGTTACTGTAAAAAGTCTGGTCAATCTGACCCACGCGACCGAGAACATCGTTATGCAGGCCATCGAAGATCTGGCGCTGGGCAGATGTAAGACCTTGTGGGCCAAAGCTCGCAAGAGGCGCGTTTCCAGCCGAGGTGCGGCTCAGATTGACGTTTGGATAGATGCCGCCAAAGTTATAGCCGTATTGCAAAATCCGGCGGAAGGTAAAGCCGACTTTGTAGGTGTGCTTGCCCCTGAGGAACGAAAGGTTGTCCGTCATATCAAGCACAGGAGAATTGCGCCCCTGTCCGAGTCCATTATTGATAGGGTCGGTGTAAAGATTGGAAACCACCGCAATGCCGCCGTCGCGATAGGGACGAATGAAATCAACAGAAGCGCTCTGGCGCCCGATTCGGAATTCATTGACGGTAGTCGAGTTGATCGTCCAGTCCGATCCAGCCCCCCACCCCCAGCGAGAACCCCCC
>CAZZGS010000162.1:1674-8712 GCA_964653845.1 uncultured Bryobacter sp. | reverse complement strand
TTTTACCGCATTGCGTTGCTGTTATTTGTTGCGGCTGGGCTCTGGGCTGACCGGGTTCATCGGGTGGTCAAAGCTGTGGACCGGGAGAGTCTGGCGGCGAGGGGCATTCGTGTGGTTGAGCCTCTGGGAGATGGGGAGTGGATTGTTTCCGTTGAAAGCAATTCCGCTGCGGTGAGCTTTTCCTCGCTCTTGCCTCTGAACAAGAAAATTAGCGAAGAACTGCGCGACGGCAAGGCTCCGCTGTGGGCAAAGGTGAAGGTGCGTGGGGAAGATGCGCTGGAACTGATTGTCTACTTCCACAAAGACGTTTCTGCCGATGAGGCGCAGTGGGAAATGGATCGCATGGGGGCGCAACTGGTAGATCGCAGCGATTACTTTGAACGCCTGACGGTGAAGCTGCGAGCCTCGGATTTACAGGAGGTGGCAGCGATGGATTGGGTTCGATTTATCGAGCCGGCCTTTCCTCCGTTTGTGCGAAACAGCAATGCCGAGAGTGGCGCTCAGATCAAGGTGAAAGATTTGCAGGAGCAGTTTGGTCTGGATGGCCGCGGCGCGAAGGTGGCAATCGTCGACGATTTGGTGGACACACACATAGAGTTTGGCGACCGGCTGCTGCAAGTGCGGCCTGGCAACGGATCGATTCACGGGACGCATGTGGCGGGCACGGTTGCGGCGGCTGGTTCGGGCGATGTCCGGTTGCGGGGGATGGCCCCGGCGGCCAAACTCGTGTCGTTCTCCTTCAACACGGTGTCTGAGGGCATCACTGCGAATCTGAACGCCAAGCTCAATGAACAGGCTGATCTGGCGCAGAATTCCTGGGGAGCTGTGGTGGAAGAGGATGCAGACAATTGCAGCTTCTTCAGCTCCTACACATCGTTTGAGCGTGAGATGGATCGCATCGTCTATGAGCAGAAATTCCCGATCGTATTTTCCGTGGGCAACAATCGGGATCAATACGACTGCGCAATGTTTGCGCGGGCTGGCTTCTATACTTTGCCTCCTCCTACCAATGCCAAGAACCTGATCACGGTTGGGGCAGTGGACCGGGGAAATGCGATTAGCGAGTTTTCCAGTTTTGGCCCGAGCCGGGATGGCCGTATCAAGCCGGATCTGGTGGCGCTTGGTGTGGACGTGCTTTCGACTTCGACCCGAAATACGACGCGTACGCTTTCTGGCACTTCAATGTCGGCGCCTGCGATTTCAGGGCTTGCGGCTCTGTTGATCGACCGCTACCGCAGCAAGCATGGCAAGGCACCAGCGCCGGAATTATTGCGGGCTTTCCTGCTGAATACTGCCGTTGACCTGGGGAATCCGGGGCCTGACTACAGTTACGGGTTTGGCGTTCCCGATGGAGTTAAGGCTGTAAAGGCCATTGATGAAGATACCTGGAATACCGAGAGTCTGCGCGCATCCGAGACCAAGGAATTTGAGTTTGAAGTTGGGGCTGTGCCCGCGCTGCGGGTAATGCTGGCCTGGACGGATCCTCCTGCCGCTGCAGGCCGCACGCAACAGTTGATGAATGACCTCGACTTGAGCCTGGTTGGGCCCGATGGGCAGACCCGGTTGCCCTTTACGCTCGACCCGCTGCGGGCAGAAGCCGATGCTGTCGCCGGTGTCAATACTCGCGACAATGTCGAGCAAGTGGCAGTGGATCAGCCTCAGCCCGGCAAGTGGAAGATTGTTGTTAAATCGAAGGAACTGAGTGTCGCACCGCAGGACTATGCGATCACCTGGACGACGGAGGCCAACCCGCGTCCGCCCTGTTCAACGACTGTGTTTCCGGCAACACTCACGATGCCAGAGAAGGTATCGACCATCTCCATTCAAGTGGCGAGGTCAAGCACTTGCGAGCCTTGGGCTGTGGCGGATGCGCCAGCCTGGCTTAGTGCTGGAGAGCCTTCGAACAACCTCGCGAGTGGAGTGGTTAAGCTACGGACGACTGGGAATGAGTCTGGCCAGCAGCGGAGTGCTTCACTGCTGGTGGGCGGCAAACGGGTAGTGGTGAGGCAGAACACCAAGTGCGTGTCGCAACGGATTACGCCGGGTACGGATGTCAGTTCGAGCCTGGTTACGAGCGACTGTTTGCTTGAGGGTGCCTTGCGGACTTATCTGGTCAAGGAATATACGTTTGACGCGGAGGCCGGGCAACGGCTGACGATTGAGGCGAGTTCACGGGTGATTGACACTTACGTCTTCTTTTATGGCCCAGGCAATCTGTATCTCGGCGAGGACGACGATAGTGGCGTTGGATTGAATTCCCGGCTGCCGGCGACGGGTAGTCTGGTGCTGCCCCTCAAGGGGACTTATCGCATTGCGCTAACAACCGCTATTGCCAATCAGGTGGGGAACTTCACTTTGAGTGTCCGGCTGGAGGCTGGCACTGGCAATACCGGATCTTTACCGAAGGTGATTTCTGCCTGTCCTGTAGAGCAGGAAGGCGAACTGAGTGGCAATTCGAACAAGACCGGCAGGCGTGGCGATCTTCACAACACCGATGTCTATTTGTTTGAGGGCCGGCTTGGGGCCAGGGTTCGTTTGAGCGTAGCTGAGTCGAGCTTTGACAGCGTGATGTATCTGATTGGCCCGAATGGGGCGACACTCGCCTTTGAGGACGATACCGATGGCAATCAGCCGTTGATCGAGACTAGTCTCACAGCCAACGGAATTTACAGGCTTGAGGTGAGTAGTTATGCCCCGTTTGTCAGCGGTCGATACAAGATGCAGGCGAGCGGGTGTAGCGAATGGAGTGCGCGCTAGTCTGGAGAAGGCTCAAGGGAATCTTCGTCGACGTTTTCTGCATGCGTTGAGTAGCGGCGTAGGACCTTGAGTGAGTTTCCGGCAGAGTAGCCGGCGGTGCGAAGCCGGCGAAAGGCTGAGGCGAAGTTTTTTTGTTCGCTCAGAAATTCGTGGAGATTTTTGCTTCGGAACTTGCGGGCCAGATAGTCTTCGATCAGCGCGATTTCGTCAGTACCGGAAAACGTGGTGGCGACTGCTACTTTGGCCATCTCGGAGGAGATTCGTTTCTTGTTGAGGTCGCGCATGACACGCTGCTGACCGAAGCCCTGATTCTCTTTGCGGGCGCTGGCGTAGGCTTCGGCATAACGAGTGTCATTGAGAGCGCCGTATTCGGTGAGTTTGGCGAGCACGACTTCAATGTCTTCAGGATTGAGAGCCTTCAGCCGAAGCTTCTGACGCATCTCGCCACTGGACATGGCCCGTTGCGCGACCAGCCTCGCTGCATAGTGCTGAAGCGCCTCGCCATCTACACGCTTTGGAGGTTTCCCAAACGACACGATTGGAGCTTAGCATGTACACTGAAGGCAGTAGTTCCCCTAAGGAGGTATCCAGTAATGGAAGACAGAAATAACCTGCCCTATTTTTTCCTGGGCGTTGGAGTTGGCTTGGCTGTGGGGCTGCTCTTCGCACCCAAGTCAGGTGAAGAAACCCGTGCTCTTTTGAAGGGGCGAGCCGATGAAGGCCGCGAATTCGTGAAGCGCAAGGGTGGTGAAGTTCGCGAAACTGCAACTGATTTCGTGGAGCGCGGACGTGAAGCCGTGCTTCGACAACGCGAGCAGGTAGCCGCAGCAGTAGAAGCGGGCCGCCAGGCTTATCGCGAAGCCCATGGCAGCTACCCACCTGAATCTGAAGGCGTATAGAGTCTTTCAGCTATCCAGCCGATAGATATTTAGAGAAAACCGGAATGGCGGATTCGACAATGCAAAACATCTTGATCGTCCTGATTGTTTTTGTTGCCCTCTCTGCGTTATCGCAGTTGGGGCAATTCTTGACATTGATGCGCCTGTACCAAAAGGTGCGGGAGATTCATGAAGACGCGCGGCCTTTGCTTGGCAAAGCAGAAGCGACGCTCGATTCCGCCAAACTGACACTTGACGATGGCCGTAAACAGATGCTCGAGATCTCCAAACGCACCAACCAGATCCTTGATACGACACAGTTGCAACTCACCAAAATCGATGCCGTTGTTACCGATGCCAGCGACCGGGCGAAGGTACAACTGGAGCGGATGGAAATGGTGGTTGGTGAAACTGTAGAGAAGGTTCAAAGTCTGGTGCACACGACGCAGGAAGGGCTTCTCAAGCCTTTACGTGAGATGAGTGCGCTGACGACAGGTGTGAAGAGCGCCTTTGGCTTCTTGTTCAAGAGCCGCCGGCCGACCGTCGTGCACGCAACGCAGGACGAAGAGATGTTCATCTGAAGCATGGTTGGCTGCGGTAAACCATGATTGACATCCATAGTCACGTCCTTTACGGAATGGACGATGGGTCTCCCAATATCGAAGTGAGTCTTGAGATGTTGCGCATGGCCGGCAGGCATGGCACAACAGATATCGTGGCCAGCCCACATGCCAATCTTGAGTATCGTTTTGATCCCGAATTGATTGCCGAACGTAAGGCTGCGCTTGAAGATCTCAACGACAGCGGAGTGAGAGTGCATCTGGGGTGCGACTTTCATTTGCAATACGAAAACATTGCCGATGCGCTGAAGAATCCTCGCAAGTATACGATTGCGGATGGGCCTTATCTTTTGGTCGAGTTTTCAGACCTTTTGATTTTCAAGACGACTTCGCAGATCTTTGGCGATTTGCTTTCGGTGGGGATGATCCCTGTGATCACGCACCCGGAGCGTAACATGTTGCTGCAGATGCGGATCAAGGAGCTGGCGGAGTGGGTGGAGATGGGTTGCTCGATCCAGGTGACGGGGCAGAGCCTTGAAGGGGCCTTTGGAAGCAAAGCCCGGCTCTTCAGCGAGAAGCTGATGGATGAAGGGATGGTCCATTTCATCGCGAGCGATGCGCATGATTTGCGCCGCCGGCCACCTGTAATGGACAGCGCCTTTAAACTGGTAGAGAAGAAGTGGGGCGAAGAAACAGCCAAGCATCTCCTTGTGGAGAATCCGGGTGCAGTATTGAGTGGGGGCAAGCTGGTTGGGGCTTCAAAGCCGCGCAAAAAAGGTTTCTTCTCGTTCTTCGGTTAGAACTTTCAATATTGTCTTCCCATTGTCGATATGGGCTATGTGGCAGAAACCAGTTTTTCGATCCAGGAACTAGAGAGAGTTTTCGCGGAAAGCCCGAAGCTTGGGCACGAGCAACTGCAGTTGTGGAGATCCGAGCATCATGCCGATTTTTTGCGACAGGCCATCGAACTTCTCGAATCCGGGCAGGGCAATAGTTTTTCTCAAATTGTGTTGAAGCTTTTGAGGCAGGATTCCTCCAGCCTGAAGCAACTCGTTGCAACGGCAGATCTGTTGAGTCTTGATGATTCGATTCGCATGCTCCGGGTGGCGAGCAAGAACGATGCCGGCTATCAGAATCATCTGGTTTCAAATGTCAAGACTGAGATCGATCATGCCGGTGGCTGGATTGCCAAGCAGGAGTTGACCCGGGTGCTGGAGATTTTGTCCAAGGCAGTGGATGCAGAGCATGTGGAGGGCATACTTACCCTCCTGAGCGAGCATCCAGACCCGAGGTTGCGGTCGAAGGCGGCGATGTTGGCCGGCCCGCTGTTGCGTCAACAGCCCAAATGTGTCGCGTTGCTCAAGGATGCCGACCCGAGAGTGAGGGCCAACGCCATCGCCTCGCTGTGGGGCCGCCGGGATACAGAATCGATTCAGACCTTCAAGGAAGCCAGTCTTGACGCTTACCATCGTGTGATCGCCAACGGGCTCTATGGGTTGTATCAGGCTGGTGAGATCTCTTCTGTGCGAGGGATTCTCAAGCTGGTGCGGGACGCCGATCTGGATCGGCAATTGGCTGGAAGCTGGTTGATTGGTCAGACGGCGGATCCGCGCTTCCTGGCTGTGGTTGAGGAATATCTCACGGTGAAGACCGGGCGCGTGAAGCTGGCGCTGCTGAATGCGTCGAGGAAGATCAAGAAGCGGCTTAGCGATCTCAAGGAAAAGCCAGATCTCGGCATGGAGTTAGTGTGTTTTGACCGGTTGGAGAAGGGCCGGGTAAGGGCCAGTATTCTGCTGTGCCGGGCGGATGGGAGCTCTTTCGCCTCCAATGAACTGGTAGCGACCCAGGTGATCCTGAAGGATGGAGATCTGCGTGTCGATCAATTTCACTTCGAGGCGCGAGGGAGTAAAGAAGCCACTCACAGTGTTTTCCTAATCCCTCAGCAGTCTGCCGCTGCCAAGAGCTTTCATGGGCAGATGGAACAAGGCATGGAGTTGGCTATCTCGAAGAAGCGTGCCTTCGACTACTGGTCTATTCAGAAATACAATACACAAACCAGTAGTGCGCAGGCTGAGCCCACGTTGATCGACTTTTCTGTGAATGCCGAGAGTCTGGTGAAGGACCAACTGAAGGATTTAGATGGTGCCTCAGCGAGCCTTGCAGAAGGGGTTGAATTGGCAATCAGTTCGTTTCCTGCCTCTTCTGGCCGTAGACATCTGGTGCTGGTTCTCGACCCGGATCTAGGGAATAACTTCGAGGTGCCGTCGCATTGGCCCTCACTGCTCGAAAAGCAGAATGTAGTGCTTTATATTGTCTGCTGTGGTGAGCTTAGCGAGGGGACAGCGCAGTCTTTATGGCAGATGTGCTCTGCCCGCCGCGGTGCTTATCTTGAATCGAAGGTGGAATCGAGAATGCCGGCTGCACTGGGCCGATTGGCATCGGCTCTGCCTGGATATTTTTATTTGACTTATCTTTTGGGGCGATCCCTGCCAAACCCCGATCCCTTGCAACGGGTGACGATCGAAGTGCTGCCGCCTGATGGCTACGGCCGCATGATGATCCAGGAAAATGGCGAACTCGTTGCCGATGAAGACCCCGGCCTGGCTGACATATAGACACTGAAGGCTAAACTGGGAACGTGAGATGGATTCGAGTACTTTTGTGTCTGTTGCTTCTTTGCCCGGTGCTTTTCAGCCAGGCAACTGTTGTTGCTTCTCGCCTCAAATTGGGTGATTTGAGCCGGGTGCTCAGGGAGGCCAGTCTTGATCCTGAGGCTTGCTTTCGTGTCCGCGAATTCGCTTATCGCCGCAATGAAGTCCGGCTCTTCCTGACTGAAGGAGTAC
>CAZZGS010000162.1:0-1664 GCA_964653845.1 uncultured Bryobacter sp. | reverse complement strand
CCTGTAAATGGCATCCGCACGGGTGCCGTCTTTGTCGCCAACGAAGAACTTGAGGATGCCGAGATCCTTCTGATTCCGCCCAACCGGATGGAACGCCGATCTCTGGCGAGCTTTACCGGAGAGCCAAATCTGGCCGAACATTTTCAGGCTGCGGTTTTTCTGTTTACCGATGGTACGGGCGAGAAATGGATGGAAGAGCTCAATCGCAGTGAGACGGCCAAGCGCAGCCCCGAGCGCGGAGTGCTGGTGGCCGAGAAGTGGAACGATGTAGTTCGAAATCTCAGCGATAGCCTTGAGACACGCCTGCTCGAAGATCTCAGTAATGGCGGTGGGCCCGGAAAGGGCTGTTTCTTTGCGGCTCTGTCGGGACGCAAGCTCGGAAATTTCGACATCTATTTCGATCCTCGCGGTCGAGAGGAATTGCTGGTGGGTCAGCTCGAGAATTTCGAGGGCCGCAATCGCTACAACTTCTGGGCGCATTTTGAACCAAAGCGGACTCAACCTCGCGTTGTGCCAGGGCCAGTCGCGAAGATTGAGCGCTTTGAGGTGAAGGCTGTGATTGCCGAGGATCTGCAATTTAGCGCCACCATTCGTATGACCTTGCGTTCGAACCAAAACGACCTAAGTGTGTTGCCGGTGGATCTTTCCCCTCGATTGAGAGTGAAGGCCGCGCGATGGAATGGTGAGCCTGTTGAGGTCTTTCAGCGCGATGCACTACGGGCCAACCTGCTGCGGAACGGGGATTCTGAAGGATTGCTGCTGCAGCCGGCGCAGCCGTTGAAGTTGGGTGAGACGGGAGTGCTTGAGATCGAAGAAGAGGGTAATATTTTCTTCCGTGCAGGCAATGGGGTTTTGTATCTTGCCACACGGGCGAGCTGGTTTCCGCAAATGCAGTTTCAGGCAGCTCCTTTTGAAGCGAGCTTTGAGCATTCCAGGCTGCTCACGCTTGTGTGTCCTGGAGATCGCAAAGAGAGCACGAAGGGCGAAAACAAACTGACTACCTGCAAGGTGGATAAACCGCTGCGGCTCTTTGGTTTTAACCTCGGGGCCTTTGAATCGACTTCGGTCAAGCGTGGGGGCTTTGAAGTAGAGGTTTACGCGAATAAGACCCTGGAGACTGCGCTGGTGAACCGTCCCACCCAGATCATAGTTTCACCCGCGCCTGCGCCCGGTCAAAGGCGGCGACTTGACTTCCCCGTTGTCATGAATTCGCCTCCTCCTCCTCCGGTCGACCCTTTGTCGCGCATGCCTTCGATGGCCGAGGAGATTGCCGGGGCGATGGAATTTTTCAGCTCGATCTTTGGTCCGCCGCCTTTGGCCCGCGTAGTGGCTGCGCCTATCCCGGGCTCTTTCGGACAAGGCTTCCCGGGTTTTCTTTATCTATCGACGCTAGCCTATCTTGAAGACCGCAATCTGCCTGTGACAGAACGGGCAGAGTGGCAAGGCCGTTACTTCCGTGAAATTCTCACGGCTCATGAACTTGCACACCAATGGTGGGGCAATCATGTTGGTTTTGAAAACTATCGCGATGAGTGGCTGGGGGAGGCCTTAGCCAATTATTCGGCGCTGCTTTATCTGGAGAAGCGACGCGGGTTGAAACCCGTTGAGACGGTGCTTGAAGAGTATAAGCGCCGGCTTATTTTTGAAGGCAAGGATGGCAAGAG
>CAZZGS010000161.1:4184-8720 GCA_964653845.1 uncultured Bryobacter sp. | reverse complement strand
AACAAGCTATTGCCCACGGCGAACGCAACCGTGAGAATCTGCTTCTCCTCAGCCGTCTCTATACTGAGTTGGGAAACAAGGAAAAGGCCCAATCCTACAAGAACGAAGCTACGCCACAATAGGCGCTAGTCGCCCTGAGGATAGCCGCTAGGTTCGAATTCGCTCTGTCCGCGAACGCGGTTCAAGCGACGGCCTGGCCATTCCAACCGCATATCCTTGCTCACTTCATCTAGCATCTCGGTTGTGCAGACCTTCGTCTCTTGCGCAAACGCACCAAGCAACATGTTGTCGCAGACGGCATTGATCAGGCGAGGAATTCCCTGCGTGCGTAAATGAATTTCAGCCAGCAACGCTTCAGGGAAGATCGTCTGCCCTTCTACACCACAATGTGACAGGCGCGATTCGATGTATTCCGTGCTCTCTTTGAGCGTGAGTGGTTGAAGGTTGCATCGCAACACAATGCGCTGTTTCAACTGACGCAGATTCGGTGCGTCCAACTTGCGATCCAGCTCCGGCTGGCCACTCAGGATGATCTGCAAAAGCTTCCCGATGCGCGGGTTCTCAAGGTTCCCCAGCAAACGAATTTCCTCTAAAACATCCCACTCCAGATTGTGAGCTTCGTCTACGATCAGAACACTCGTGCGCCCTTCGTTTGCCTGCTGAATCAGCAACTGGTTCAACGCAAACAAAACTTCTGTTTTCGAAGTGCGTTCACAGCGCAAATCCAGATCGTAGGCGATCATTTCAAAGAATTGATCGGATGTGATGCGAGAGTTGAATACAAAGGCAAACTCGACACCGGCTTGCTCCAGATAATCGCGAAGACACTCAAGCATTGTCGTCTTGCCCGTGCCCACTTCGCCAGTCAATACGATAAAGCCCTTGCGAGATTGCACGCCATAGATGAGATTTGCTAATGCCTCCTCATGCTGGGGGCTCCGGTAAAGGAACGCGGGGTCTGGACTCAAGTTAAAGGGGTCTTCTTTGAGACCAAAAAATCCGTTATACATTCAAAAGCCTATCAAGAATCCTTATCGTAAAATGTAGCACTATTTATGAATCCATCCATTCAAGATGGATCCATCCAGGAAGTGCAGCCGGGGTATTTTCCAGATACACCACCCGGCGCGTCTTGGGGAAGGGAAGCCCGGTTGCCAGCGCCGACGCGTAAAACGGCATCTTCTTCAAGATGTCGCGATACGCAGGCGAACTGGTATCCCCAATCGCTGCTTTCGAGGCAAAACCTCCACCCCAGCCGATTTGCAGCAGGCAACCGCGGTTGCCGCCCTGAATCATATCCAGCCGCTTTTCTAATTCACCAAGTATCTGCTTCAAGATAGGAAGACCACTACGCTCGGCATACTGTTTCTGAATCTGGAGTTGATTCGACGCCCAAAGATTTGCCGCATCGGCCATCGGCTGATGACTTGCTTTTTCCTTCCAGGCACCTTCAAACAAAGTCCCCGGCAAAGCCATCTCGGCAAAAGTCGGGGCTGGCTTCCAGTCCACGCTAAACTTCTCGCCCTGCTTCACCAACTTCGCGGTGCGGGTCAAATATACGCGAAAACTCTCAGGCGCAACCGGCTTCGAGTCTCCGATGCTCACCGCGCGCATACGATCCTTGCCCCGGGAACCCATCGCCGCACTCTCTTCAGCCTGTGCCGCATACCTGAAGCCGCGCTCATTCTGAAACTGCTCCTCAAGCGCGCTAAACAACTTCTCACCACGCTCAGTCCACGACTTATGTACGATCGCCGTCCGCAGCGCTCCACGTAGCGCACTCCCCGGCAGATAATGCCCCTGCGGTCCCTTCAGAAAGGTTGGGATAAACAAATCATCGGCCCGTGTCCGATCCCAGATCGGCGAATAAGCCGGGCTCTCAAAAGGAATGCGGCGCAGCGCAGCACTCTGCGCCAGTCCGCCCCAGTTCTGGAAGTCAAACTTCTCAGCCTTGCGTAACTGTGTCAGATAACCTTCAAACACCGGTCGCCTCGCCATCAGCGCAAAGATCTTGGTCTGATCGAGCACATTGACGTGGTCCTTCCACACCATGTAATCGATCGGCGAAAGCGCCTGCCCGTCACCTACCAGCGTAGGCGTGAGGATGGTGGCACGATACTTCATCAGTTGTCCTCCTCGACGTAGCGCGGTTCTTCGACTATGTTGGCTTCTTCCACCACATTGGCCTCTTCCACCACAATCGCATCGGTCAGATAGACGTCAGCCAGTACAGCTTCAGGCTCTGCCTCGCGACGTTTCACCGGCTCAGCCTTGGCAGGAGGCAGCGGCAACTGGAAGCTCGGTGCCTTCCACGGCACTTCAACCGCAGCGGCAAATCCCGCACGCCACACCGGGTGCGCAAATCCATCCGGTGCCACATCGATTGCCGCCCCAGTTGGCGCACTAGCGGCCACAACCACACCGCCCTCGCGCACCATGTTCAAACTCTTCTTGTCGCTGCCCCAACCGGCCAGTGATTCCACCTTGCCGTTGCGGCGCTTCAACTCGTAATAGCCGCTTTTCCAGTCCACACTGTCGCTAGCCGCAGGCACATACGAACCAAGCATCCAATAAGCGGAGCTGCCTTCAGACTCAGCCGGCTGATGGTCAAGAATGATCCCGGGCCAATTCCCCTGTTGAAACTCAGGGCTTTCCGCACGGCCCCAACCGCGAGACCGCTCTCCACCAAATCCAGAATCTGCCAGCAAACGAAATGCCGCCCGCACCGGGCTGTCCCAGCGCTCGCGCGCCGCCTGGTCGGCAAACAAAATCCCGAGCCACAAACCAACGCCCTGATTAAACTCAAGGCAACCGCTTGTGTAGGCCTCGCCGCTACTTTGCGTGATCCGGTCAACTGGTGCAGTCGCCCGCACCCGCTCCCGAAACGGCGTCTGCGATCCTGCCGGCAACAGACAGCCACTCAGGCCATCTACTTCCCAACGGTCCTCACGAAACGGTTCACCAGCCAGCAACTCATCGATCACACTCAACGGAATCAGCTTCGCCGCGTGCCAGTTCATCTTGGCCGTTGCCTGCGCAGGCGGCCACAATGTAACCGGGGCCGGAGCAAAAAGCTGCCGTCCAAAATACGGATACATCGACGTAAACCGCACCGCAGGCTTGCCACCGGCTACTGTCGCCGCAAGCCACGCATCGAGCTCACCCAATTGGGCCAGCGCCTGCGTTACCGCGCTAAATACACGGTCTGAGGGGAAGGTCGAATTTAGTTCGTCTTGACGGCCGCTGTCGCCGCCAATGCGCCACGGCCCTGTCGGGCGTAGGCGTACCAGCAGCGCGGGCTCGCGTGGTGTGGACGGCATGGCGCTTAGGCCTCGAGCTTCTGAGCGAGCTCAGCGGAAACAGCGCGCAACCCGGCAACATCGGCCGCTGTGGCGACTTCGGTTTCCGCCCCGCCCTTGTAATAACCCGCATTGCGCCAGGTCAGTTTGAGCCCCGAGAAACTCACCCGCCCGCTGCCTCGGCTTCCGCCGCCGCCAAGCGTATCGTCCTCAAGCAGGGCCATCCCCTGAACGATGATGCCGATCAATTCCTTATCGGCTTCGCAAAGTACGTCCAGCACTAGGCGCAACTTGAAGCTCGCACCAGCCGGTACACGCTCCAGCGTACGCGCCTGGCTCTGGCTCGTAATACGGTCAATCGCCGATTCACTCTTAACTTCAGTCAACTCATCGTCGAGGCTTTCGCGCATCGGCGCAGTGATGCTGTCCAGATTGAGCGAAGCGTCATACACAGTAAGACGCGCAGGCGTGATCGTATTCTGGCTCAGGGCCTCTCCTTCAACCCGTTCCACCCGTCCAGGAGCGCGGCCAAAGAGCAGGCAGATCTCGTCGCTTGGCGAGTCAGAGGCGTGGATGCGAACTTCCTGGCCCTTGCGCTTGGATACATAAACAAGCTGCTTCGGCGTAGCAAGCCCCATGGCCTGTTCGAGCAACGAACGCAGGCGTCCGCGCAGGCTCGAACCCGGTACATACGGGCGGCCAAAAGCGTCTTTTACAACTGGATTGTCGGCCCCGCCAATTTCGAGTGTGCCTTTGCCGGCACCAATGTGCAGGCCCGTCTCGCAGACCAGTTCGCCTTCAATCAAGAGCTTGCCAAGGAAGCTCAGTTCGGTTTGTGCAGTATGTGAACTCATGGAGGTTCCCCTTATTCGTTGTAGGCCACAATGGCCTCGAAGAGATCGCGAAAGCGTTCGTAGCCGCGCTGATCGTTCTTGCGCGTCACCTGCAACAGCAGGCGTTCCAGCACGTCCAGGCTACGCAGCCCGTGGCGGGCAATCGTGTAAGCCAGGCGTGCACGCAGCATCACAAACTCGTGCTGGCGTTCGCTCTCAACCGTACGGCAGGCGCGGCGTACAGCGTTGTAGAAGCGCCGCAACTGGCTCTTTGTGCCAGAATCCATATCGCGCAAACGTGCCACCACCGCATGGGCCTGGTTATCCAGGTACAGTGCATCTACGTTCAGTTTTTCGAGGTCGATGTCCGGGCAGGGCGCGTGGCAGGCCACGCAGGTCGGTTC
>CAZZGS010000161.1:0-4174 GCA_964653845.1 uncultured Bryobacter sp. | reverse complement strand
TTTTTCCTTGTAGGG
Organism: uncultured Bryobacter sp.; assembly: GCA_964653845.1. Classification (GTDB taxonomy): domain Bacteria; phylum Acidobacteriota; class Terriglobia; order Bryobacterales; family Bryobacteraceae; genus Bryobacter. Next base: position 4,159 of record CAZZGS010000161.1, on the reverse strand, counting down.
GAGGCCGCCCACCCTGCGCTTGCTGCGGGGGCCGTCCTGTTCTCTGGGGTCTATTATCCGCCTTCGGTGCGTCCGAGGCCGGTGTTTCTTGCTTGACTGCTTCTTCCGACATGGGTGTGTCCTCGCGTTTAAGCGTTGATCGAGATTCGGGTTAATTCCAGGCCGACTCGGCCCGAAGGCCTCAACCTGGTTTGGCCGGCATTCTTGCCGATGAACTCAGCAAGGAGCCGGTTGCGCGTGCGTTCAAAATCACGCGATTCGTTTTCGGTTTCGAGCGCGAGGCTCAATCGCCGGTACAACCGCCAGGGCCTCTCAAAGCGCCCGGTCTTGCGCCGCAGGCTCTGATATCCACTTTCCCTAAAGAAACCAGACAACTCAGATACAAACTGCGGACTTGCGCCATAGTTACGGATCATCCGCAAGCAAAGCTCACGAATCTCCAGAGCGTCGGGCACTTGCTTCCAATCGAGCACCCGCCCAAACATATAAATCGAATCGCGAGACGAGGCCTGCGCCAGCTTCAGTGCTGCATGCACTTCAGCTACTGCCACTGCCTGTTCTCCGGCAGCGAGGGCGGCACTAATGCTCTTGCCTTCTGCTCCCGAGGTCTCATTCAAACTCACTTCTGCCATCGTCTGGAAGAGGCGATGAATCTCCTGCGCTACCTTAAGCAACGCATCGATATCGCCGTACACGGTGAAGCCTTCAATACCGGAATCGATAATCGCAATCTTGCCCGTGCAATCAGGCAAACGCAACAACAGCGTCTGCAACTCGCCGGCAAAGAAATTCTTATACAGATGGCTGAGGCTCAGATGCTCTTCCACCGAATTCGCTCGCCTCAAGCGAATCTCCAGGGCATCGACGGCAACTGTCATCGCTGCACCCTTGCGTCGCTTCAGGCTCGATAAATCGAGATGCGCCGTCCACGGCAGCGATTCCATGTCGTAACCAAGCTTGTAGGTAAACTTTGACTCACCAAAGTGGAAGCGCCCAGGCGCCTCATCGTCAACCCCAACCGAAGATGCTGTCGGTCCATCATTAGCCAAAGCGGCAAAGAAGTTATAGTCGGCCCGGTAATGACCCGCCTCCACCGGCAAAAACGATTCCGCCGTTGCCTTGGTGCCCATCCCGCGCTGCATCTCTTCAAAGAGCCTTTTGCGCACCACAGACCAGTCGCCCAGGTTCTCCGTAATCGCCCAGTTGAATGCCAACTCACCCGCGCTGAGCTCATCGATATTGGCAGCCGCCAGTCGCAGAAATGCTTCAGTTTTACCCTGAAATTCCTGTGGCACCAGCAAAAGAAAGCTCGACCCGCTCGACGCCCCAAGCAGCATCTTCGACAGACCCAGGTGGTCTAGCAGGCTACGCGGAATCACCTCGCCAACAAGGCTGAGGTAAAGGTGGCGGCCAAGGATCTCCGCACTGTTGCGGCCTTCAAGCGGACGCAAGAACTCGCCTTTGGGCGCAATCTTGCCTTCAACAAAAATCTGGATGGACATGGTTCAATTAGGCCGGAATTTTCAGGTTAACACTTAGTTGACCGGCTTGGCTTCGTACAACACCGTTTCATCGTCCGACGTCATCGCCAAAAAGTACACGGTACCGTCGTCCCTGAAGTCGATTGCGTTCACCCTTACCAGATAGTCACCCTCGGCTGTGGGACGGAAAAGATTGATCACCTGGCGAATTTTGGTAGGGTCGTCCGCCGGGCGCACCAGCAGAAAGTTGTTGCCCCCATTGGATTGTTGAAACAATACATCCCCACGCCGGTTCGCATCGAGCGTCGTAACCGAATTGGCCACCTGCCCATTCGGCATCACACTCGAGTTGTTTACCGCGATCTCCCAGTCGCTACCCTTCCACTCGGTCAAAATATTCCCGCCCGCCTGCGTCGCCAGCACCGCATAAAGCTTGCCCGATCCAGTCCGGTGCAGATTCTGCACACCGGTAATCCGGTGCGGCCCCACCACCGTCAGATTCGGTTCAGCCAGTCGCGTCCACGTCTGGTTCGCGTAAAGGTAAAGCACCGGCACATTCACATTCCGGAAGCGCAACGAAGCCATTACCTTCCCGTCGTCGGAGAAGTTAAAACTGTCAAAGCTCGAAACAATCCGGTTATCAATCGTCGAAGCCGTTGCCGCTGTCGTCGACAAATTCAGAATGCTCGTTACGTTCCCGTTCGACCAGATGTACATCCGATTATCGCCTGCACTGGTTGAACCCTGCATCAGCACATCCCCGGCAGCGTTCACCTCAAGCTGGCTCGGCAGATTATAGGTAAACGTTCCCACCCGAAGCGGGAAGGGAATCAGCAACTCAGGCGCGCCATTCCCCGCCACCCGAACAATCCCCGCTGTCACGATCGCATATATGTCCCCATTCGGAGACTTGCGAATATTCGCCGTCCCGCCATGAAAACCGCCATAGAACATGTTGCCAAACAGCCGCTCCCCGATCGAGAGCCTCGGTACAAAATCCGTCCCGTTAAACTCTGCCACCCCGCCAGTACTTCCACCCACCAGTACATGCGGCGGCCCCGTGCGTCCACCAAAGATCAGAGTCACTAGATTCAGCGGCGCTTCCACTTCCACCTGTTGACCCGAATAAATCAGATACTCCGGGTTATCGCCCATCTTCGCTACAGCCATATTCGCAGTAGCCGTCCGGGCCATCAGGTAGACTTGACCCGAAGCCGTAATCGCACCCGACTCAATGTCTTCGAGATTCGTGCCAGCCACATTCGGCTTCGAGTAGAGGAAGACACTCTTGGGCTCCTCGCCAGCCTTCCAGATATAGACCCCATTCCCCTTGTTGTTGAAAGGGTTCCCGTGAATCAAAGTCCCATGCGCCGGATGATGCCACAAAATGCCAGTCAGCCCCGAGTACTGAAGATTCTGAACCTTGCCATCCTTATCAATCGAGATGAAGTGGTTTGTGCTGTTATTCAGCGCCACCGCCATCACCACCGTGCCATTGGTCTCTTCCACCCAGAATGTAGGCTGGTTCCCCCTTCCACCCACAAAACTCCGGACAGTAGACCCAAGCAACGGATCATTGATCGCAATCAGCTTTTTGCGTTCATCGCTAGCGGGGTGTTTAAAGAAAACTCGATTCGACCCAAGCGTCGCACTATAAAAAGCCGTCCCATCGTCGGCAATCCCGTAGTCGCCGTCAATCGAAATCAAACCAGTCCCCGGGAGTTCTGGCACCGTCTCCTTCGAACTGATCAACAACTCCGTAATCCGGTTGTTAAAGCCTCGAAAGATCCCGGCATAAGTGATCGGCTCATTCTCGAATCGAAAGCTGGCCCGAATTAGCAACTGCCCATTGGTTGACATCGAATGGCGCGTCGCTGTCACTCCCGACGTAGCCTCCGTTCCTGCCACCAGCGGCGTGTTATTCGAGAAAAACGGCACCACCCCATCGCGGTTCCCCAGCGACAACTGCCGCCCATTGATATTGGTATCCTCATGCGACAGAATGCGCCCATTCCGGGTAATCGAATGGACAAAAAACTCATTGGCGAACGAACCCGAAGCAAACCGGGGCTGCCCCGCTGCCGACACCATCTTCAAATTGCCATCGCGATAATTCATCAACCCGCCAGCCATGCCATCCAGGCTCGCGTTAAAGAACAGATCGCCGTTATCAGTCGCCCATAACATCGACTGCCGTGCCCGAAGCTCATACTTGCTACGCTGCTGCAAGATGTTGTGATACAACCGCTTCAAGCTATAGGTCTTCGGCACCGTAGTGTCAATACGAGCCACCGAAATCCATTGCCGCTGTAAGCCCGTCTGCACATCGCCGTAATTGAAAGTAGCCCACACAAAGTTGCTACCCTCGGCAATCGCTGACATCAATCCTGCCGTCGTGATCCGTGCCGTCTGTGAACCTCCACTCCGAAGATTCGTAATCGACCACGTCCATCCCACCCCAGGAATCGGATTGTCGTCCGCGTCAAAAGCCGTAGCCGTAAACTGGGCCGTCGAAAGCACACTTACTTCCCCACCACCAGGCGACACCGCCACCCGGCTCGGAATCGCCTGTACAGCCGTCTCTGCCGTTATCGATCCTGCGCGCGCCGTGATCCGCACCACAGCCAGCCGGTTCGCCGTCACCACTTGAAGATTCCCAAATAATGCGTTCGCGGACG
>CAZZGS010000160.1:0-8753 GCA_964653845.1 uncultured Bryobacter sp. | reverse complement strand
AGATGACAAGAGACGCATTCCAGATCCTTATCTCCCTGGCCGATCAGGACCGGCATGGCTATTCAGTCATGCAAGAAGTGGCAGAGCGAACTGGAGGCCAGGTCCGCCTCAGCCCAAGTTCGCTCTATACGAGCATCCGCCGTCTGCTCGAACAGGGCTGCATTGAAGAGTTGTCTGAGCGTCCGGATCCTGCCAAAGACGACGAGCGCCGCCGCTACTACCGCATCACCAAAGAAGGCCGCAAAGCCGCCCTGGTTGAGGCCCGTCGCATGGAAGCAACTCTTTCAAGCGCCCGTGCGGTGGGGCTCCTGTGATGTTCTTCCGGCTACTACTTTCGCTTTACCCAAGAGAGTTCTACGATGAGTATGGCCGCGAAATGACTCTGCTATTCAAAGACCGCTGGCGTTACGAGGCCGGCTTCTGGCAAAGGTTCCGGCTCATCTTTGAGGCGGTAGAAGGTTCGGCTATCAGTGCCCCGCAGGAACATGCACAAATCTTCTTGACAGACCTTCGCTATGCGTCACGTTCCCTTCGCAACTCACCCTTGATCACGCCAGCGATAGTCATCACGGTGGCCTTTGCCGCCGGAGCCAATGCCACCATGCTCAGCCTTCTCGACCAGCTCCTGCTTCAGCCCATTCCCGGCGTCACCGAGCCAGATCGCGTTGTTCGAGTCTGACCTTCGTGACAACACCCACACATTCTCGGGTGTTGCAGCCTTCCAGTCATTCGATGTCCGAGCCAACCGCCTCGAACGAGTCACTCCCGGCTACTTCAAACTCCTGGGGGTCGAGCCACACCGAGGCAGGCTATTTGCAGACCATTCGGCCACCGAAGCGGTTTTAAGCTACGCCTACTGGCGCAAAGAATTCAACCTCGATCCCAAGATCCTTGGGCGCAATGTCCTCCTTGGCGATGAAACCTACACCGTCATCGGGATTGCGTCACCCGAATTCTCGGGCGTCAACTCCACACCTGCCGCCCTCTGGGTGCCGCTTCGAGACCTGCGCCGAGACCGTGGAAACTATGGCGCAGTCCATGTGATTGCCCGCCTGAAGCCCGGCGTTCCACTCCTCGCCGCCGATAGAGATGCGAACTCGGCCAATCGGCGCGGGCTGATCGCAGACGGCATCAAGCCGGGGGCAGACCTCATGCAACTCGGGCCCCTACCCATTACACAGGGCCCCAATGCTCCGAAGGAGATCAACGTTGCAATCTGGCTCGCTAGCGTAGCTGGCCTGGTGCTCCTGATCGGCGGTGCCAATATCGTTCAGCTCCTGCTAGCCCATTCTCTTGCCCGCAAGAACGAGACAGCAATCCGTCTCGCCCTCGGAGCCAGCCCAACCCGGTTGCTGCGACAGTGGTGGGCCGAGACGCTTCTATTAGCTTCCCTTGGCGCAGCCGCATCACTTGCCGTTGCGGCCATAGCAACTCCAGCCGCCCAATCACTTCTCATACCCGCCTATAAACAGCCGATACTCAGCGTCCGTGTGCTGTTGGCAACAGTCGTCATCACGATTTTGAGCGCCTTGATTCTAGCCACCATTCCGGCATGGCACAATCCTTCCGCTTCTTCCGGCCTCCGATCCGCACTCATTACCGTCCAGATCGCGCTTACAATTGTCCTCCTCGTGGGTGCCTCACTTTTTGTGCGCAGCCTGGTTAAAGTCCAACAGATCGATACAGGCTTCGCACTCGATCAACTGGTGGTAGTCAATCTCGAAACACCTCGCAGCCCGAGCCCGCGAACTGCCTGGGGTGGCTGCCGCTGGACTTACCAATACCGTCCCTTTTCAATCTGCCTGGCGTACGCGCTTCTATGTGGCAGGCGGCAACTACTTCAACCGCCTAAATACTTTTTTTTCTCCTGAAGCTGTCACGGCTCTTAATCTAAAGCTCCTCGAGGGCCGCCTATTCACGGCAGTAGATCGATCCGTAGCAGTTGTGAACCGCCAATTCGCCCGCGAATCTGGCACTGCCATTGGCCAATGCCTACAATTGATGTCGCCAACCGCGCCTTGCACCCGCATCATCGGGATCGTCGGCGACACTCGGGTCGAAAATCTCTTCGACTCTGCACCGGCCCAATACTACCTGCCTCTGGATCAGCCAATCCGAGGTGAAGAGGCTTCGGCCTTGCTCGTCCGAATTGAAGGCTCGCCAGAGCTGGCGGCAACCATGATCCAGCGCGAAGTTCAGGCCCTGCTGCCGGCCCAAACCTTTGCCGAGGTAAAGCCACTTTCTGCGGCAATCGAAGCAACCATCCGGCCGTGGCAACTTGCTGCCCGCTTATTCGTAATCTTCGGCTGTCTGGCGATTGCTATCGCCGCCGTTGGGCTCTTCGGCATGCTTTCCTATCTGATGATCCAACGCGCCCATGAATGCAAGATCCGGATGTCTCTCGGCGCCCGTTGCAGGGACATCGTCTTGCTGATCGGCTGGTCAACTTTAAAGCTTTTGGTCCCCGGCATTCTTCTTGGCCTGGTGACTGCATTTGCATCAGCCCAAGCTATCCGTCACTTGCTTTTCGGGGTTCAGACCTACGACCCGATCGCTTACCTGATCCCTTCGGCAATCGCTATCTCAGTAGCGGTGCTGAGCGGAATTGCACCGCTACGAACTGCCCTCGTTCAACCTCTGCTCAGCCGGGCTTTCACCAATGCTCCAAATGAAGTCTCTTTCCCTCCCAAATGAAGGTGAGGCTTGTCACGCCAACTCCATGCAGTCCAGCTCATCTGGCGCTCATCGAAATAGTCCATCAGCTTCATGCCCCAGGCCAGGTCTTCATCCCAGCCACCGAATTCACCGGCAAAGACCGGCACCTCTCGCGCCAGGTTACCAAAGCACTCATCCCACTTCGTACCTTTATTCGGATAGACGTGCGTCGAGTAAATGACGTTCGGGATGTCGAGCATCACCCCGCTGAGGTCATAGGCCCAGTCGAGGCCGCCTACCATCACGACTCGTTGCGGGTCCACTGCCCTTACCGTTTCGCTCAATAAATACGCCCATTCGAGCCACTGTCGTACAGGGATGTCGTGCGGTTCGTTCAGCAGATCGAAGATCACATGTGGCTGGTCGTCGAATGACCTGGCGAGGGTATCCCAGCAGTCAATCGAACCAAGGTCTGGCTCAGGTGCAACTCCGCTTTCAGCACTCAGCCATTGAAGATCAAGAATCGAGAACGAACCCAAGTCCCAGAGCCAGCTTACGATCTGCCTTAACTCATCTACATAGCCTGGATCGGAGACCCGGGACTGTACGAAGGGGATCCGCACAATGTCGCAGTTCCAACCCTCTATGACCAGCCGCAACTCGTCCGGATTCATCCCGGCATAGGGCAGGTGCGAGTACTCCATGCCGCTGATGTTGACGCCCCTCAAGAGCAGTGGCTTTCCCGTGGCGGCCTCGACGATGTAGCGTCCGGATGTGGCGAGTCTCAAAAGAGCCTCCCTACTCCGAAGAACCACTTACGATGTCCGCGGTCACCGATGCTGCCGCCGAGAAAGAGGGGACCGAATAGCGTGCGCAAGACAATCGACCCAGTGGCGTTGACGGGATAGCGCAGATCACGGAAGAGATCGTAAGTGCGGGCTCCTTGGACGAAGCCGGTGAGGAATACCTTGCTACCCAACAAAGATGGCTGACTCTTGACCTCATGCAGGATGCCGAAAGTGCCAATCGCATAATTGCGGGCCAGGATCTCGTTGATCCCATATGCGCCGAGTCTCTGCGGGCCTCCGAGGGTGAAAGTCAGGAGGCTTGATGACAACGGCCCAACTAAACTGCCACCAGCGAAGCCGGCAATCAGTGAATTCTGCTTCGAGACAGGCAGCGCAAAAACAGTATTGAGTTCGACCAGACTGGATCCGTAGGCCGGATAATATTCAGACCGAGCCCGAATCCGCAATCCGCGCCGAGCCACAATCGCTTCGTCCTGCCCTTCGTAGGCATAGCGCAGGACAAGAGCGTCGCGGCGGAAGCCGAGGGTGGTCAATTGCGGAATCGGAGGCCCCATGCGCTGGTTTGCCTTGTACCAATTAAATTGATAGCCTAACCTCAATTCCGAAAAGCGGTTGATCGTAATTCCGGTGTCCATCGCCGCCCCCTGTTGACGCAATCGATAACTCGAAACCGGATCCCCTGACAAGTAAAGGTCGAATGGGTTGCTCTCCACATAAACGCGTGGCGCAATGAAGAATCGGCTGTTCGGCCGGAATGGCTTGTACAACTCACTCGATGCTCCAAAGCGAGATCCAAACCATACGTCACTGCGCAACTCACTGCGGAAGCCCCAGAAATCGATCCAGGTGATTCTACCCCCTATGGCGAAGCGGGTATCGGTTGCATCAACACCATTGAACTCGACCCCCGGCGTCAGAAAAACGGGTCCGCCGGGCTTCGGCGTCGCGGTCACTTCAAGCCCGGATTGTCCGTCCTTGATCGACTGCTGATATCCAAGGCTTGCAAAGCGACCGAGGCCAACTATCTTAGTGAGCTCAGCTTCGAATTTAGCCGGGCTCACCTTTTGATCTACCAAAGCGACAAGGCGTTCCCGGACCGACTCGGCAGTATGCGAATCAGCCCCCAATACCGAGATGAACTTCGGAGCGTCCATTGGGATCTTGCGCATCCGCGACGATCGCACTCGCTGGAAGTCTTCGTATTCTTTCGCTTCCATCGCAAAACGTCGCAAGAGATTGGCTTTGCCTTCGGCTGCCTGTTTGCCGACCTCAACGATCTCGGCATTCTTCGCATAGTCGGTGATGCTGTACTTGGCCAGATCGGCGACAAGGACTACATCGGCCTGGCTGATCGTGCGCATTTCCGAAGCGCCCATTACGACGCTAACGCTGCGGCTCATTACTTCGAACAGACTACTGATGGTTTTGGGGTCTACCGGCCCTTTGTTCAAGTGGACGGCAATTACAATGTCGGCACCCATTTGCCGGGCCACATCCACGGGGAGGTTATCGAGCAGTCCGCCATCGACATAGATGCCGCCGCCCTTGCGGACCGGCGAAAACATGGCCGGAATCGACATCGTGCTGCGCAGTGCCTCGTTCAACAACCCGCTGTTCCAAACCTTGTTCTTCCCACTCACCAGGTCGACCGAAACGCACCGAAACGGCGTAGGCATCTCGTCAAAGCTTTTGAGCGACGGATAACCGAGCGTCAGGCGGCTCAACATCAGGCCAATCTCATGTCCTTCATTGAAGCTCGCCGGAAGTTGAAGGCCACCCTTGCTGACGCCAAGTTCAATGCGGTTCGGAAAGGCAAGCCGGTCTTCTTTCCGGCGAAAGGACAGCTCACGAAACTTGGTCTCGCCTCCGAGAAGAGCAGCCCAATCGGCTTCGTTTGCGATTTTTCGAATTTCAGCAGGCGTATATCCTGCGGAGTAGAGACCACCAATCAGGCCGCCCATACTTGCCCCAGCGACCATGTCGATGGGAATTCGATTGGCTTCAAGCCAATCGAGCACGCCAACGTGTGCAAAGCCAAGTGCCGCTCCACCTTCAAAGACCAAGGCAATTTTGGGTCTTTTTTGTTGCGCACCAAGAGTGGCAACCAGGCAGAGCAGAAAGAGGAGGCGGTTCATGTGATGCGGTCCAGCCTCTTTGAGTAGAGGCCTGTCCCTTTCAGGTCACGCAGAGTGACAGTGAGTGCGCGGGTCTTTGCGTCGATCTCGACTTCGCCGAAAAACTGCATCCCTTGGGCGGGAGAGAGGTTGAACTTGCCCTTCTCTGGAGCCTTGAAGTAGGCGACTTCTATACCGAAGGTTGGGTCCGTTTGACCGGGGCCGAAGGTACCGGCGTTAAGAGGGCCGCTGATGAATTCCCAGAAGGGATCAAAGTCGTTGAACCTGGCTTTAGCCGGATTATAGTAATGCGCGGCGGTGTAGTGGACGTCGGCAGTGAGCCAGACAGTGTTGCGGATCTTCTCGCGCTTCATGTAAGAGAGCAGGTCGGAGAATTCGAGCTCACGCCCTAGAGGCGGGCCGTCGCCGTTAGCCTGATTCTCGAAGTTCGGCCCGTCGGCGACGATGATACCGAGGGGCATGTCGGCAGCGATCACTTTCCAGTCGGCTCTTGAGGCTTTCAGTTCGCGCTTGAGCCATGCTCGTTGTTCGGCTCCAAGGAACTCAGTCTCGGGGCTCTCTACCGGCTGACGGTTTAGGTTGTTTGCGGCGCGGTAGGAACGCATGTCGAGCATAAAGACATCGAGCAGTGGGCCGTAAGAAATCTTGCGGTAGACACGTTCGGCTTCGATTGGATTCCTGCGCATGGGCGCATATTCACGGAAGGCTTGGCCTGCGCTGGCGATCATCAGGTCTCCCGGTCTGCCAGGGGACCAATTATTTTGAACTTCATGATCGTCCCATTGCCAGATTTGAGCGACTTGGGAGTTGAAACGTTTCACATGCTCGTCGAGCATGTTGTATTGATAGCAGCCACGGAAGTCGTCAAGCGTTGTTGCGGGCTTGCTCTTGGCTTCGGTTACGACGTTACGCCAAGTGCCCCCTTCGGGCGGTTGCCACGAAGCAGGGCAAGGCCCGTCGGCGTAAATGGTGTCGCCTGAGTGCAGGAAGAAATCCGGCTGGCGCGAGAGCATCTGGCTGAAGATCTTGATGCCGCCAAGGTCGGGGTTGATGCCGTAGCCCTGGCCCACCATGTCGCCACTCCAGAGGAAGCGAATGTTGCGCGGAGTTGAGGGGGCGGTCTTGAAATGACCGACTGCAGCTTCGCTTAGAGCGCGGCCTTCTTTGAGATCTTGCAAGGTGATGCGGTAGTGTAGATCGGCACCTGCCGGTAGCCCGGTGACGACGTGGCTTCCCGTGAAGTCAGTCGAAGGCAGGAGATGAGGCCCACGAACGCGTTGGAGAATATTGCTGAACTTTTCGTCGCTGGCTACTTCGATGAGCATGCGTGAGGGACGGTCGGCGCGAGTCCAAAGCAGGGCGGAATCAGCAGCCGGGTCGCCCGACTGCGTGCCATGAGTGATTACCGGTCTTGAGCTTTGAGCTCTGAGAAAAGCAGGGGCTAGCAGTAGGGTTCGGCGTTTCATTGAGTCACCTTCTTGAGTAGTGCCTTGACCTTGTCGATGATGATTTCTTCGATCTCGCCCTTGAGTGGAGCAGGCATGCCGTAGTACATGAAGCTGTCTTTGGCTTCGTAGCCGCCTTCTTCGACAATCTTCTTTGTGGGGATGTAGCACATGACATCGTTCGAGTAGCCCATGACAAAGAGCTTGTCGTTACCGGTCTCGCGGCGGAGGCGGAGGCAGTAGTCGACAACGACTTCGCCTCCCATGGTGACGACGCTGGCCTGACCGAGCTTGATGGCCTGGATTGGATAGGCGAGTTCGCGCGAGATGCTGCGGTTGTCCATCGCAGTGAGGATCACCTTCGCACGGCTAACGACATATCTGTTGGCTGACTTCAGATCTTCTTCAAAGTCGTTTCGACCGAAGGGTTGAAAGGGGAGGTCGATCATCTGATAGCGGGAGCGGATGCGGCCTTTGAGCACTTCCCCTTTTCGGCCGGCGCTGGCGATGACCGATTCAGCCAGTTCATGACCGTGAGTCTTTGCATGCACGAGTGCGCTGCGTGGGTAGGGGTTTTGATCTCCGCCACAACCACTTGTAAAGAGGGCAACGCTGCCGGGGAACTTCGCTTCAACTTCGGCTTGAGCGAAGCCCGCATAGTCGCCGCTGAGTTGGTAGAACTCGCCAGTAAGTGTCGTGTTGTGGCAGGAGTAACCAAAGAGGACGGCTGTTAGTTGGCCTTTGGCATCGCGGACACGGAGTGTTGGTACGGCGTGATCGGTGGGGCCTTTTCTTTCCGGGTTGCGACGGTAGCTGGCGAAGTTCGCCTGGCCGAGATCGTACTCTACCTGCGCGGGCTTCAAGTTGCCGATGGCAGTGCCGATCAGATCCACCGTTTGGCCGACCAGCTTGCGGGTAAAGGCATCAACCTTGGCCCGCTCGGCTGCAGAGAAGAAATACATGGGGGAAAGGTTGGGCCAGACGACGGGGCCACTATGGGTGTGTGAGGCGTTGAGGACGAGTTGCGAACGCTCCAGCTTGTACTCTTTGAGCGCTGCGATTGCAATCTCTTCGGCAACGCTTTTGGGGAAGCCAATGATGTCCGCGCCGACAAAAACGATGCGGCCTTTGTGGCCATCGTCTATGGCCAGGGCCTTGGCGTGAAGTGGCATGAGCACGCCTTCGCTGGGCTTGGTGCGAGCGGCATAGCCAGCCATCCAGATGGGGCCTTCAGGGGTGATATCCACCTTAGCAGAGCCAGCCTGCCAGGACTGGGCCATCACAGTGGTTGCGAGCAAGAGAGTCAACATCAATTCACCTCCGGGATGACGAGTGGCGCGATTTCGATGGGGACGAGACCGATCAAGCGGCGACCGGCTTCGAGGCGCAGGACCTTGGGGCCAGAACCAAGTGAAATGGGCAGACGGAAGTTGATCTCGTGACGCGGGGGCATCGGGTCTGTACAGAGGATCGAGTAGTCGTAGGCGAGGACACCGTCAACACTGGCTACGAGAGTCTCGGGCTCGAATAGCTCTTCGACAAAGAGCTTGACGCTGCCGCTTACGATGCGGGTGCCGGACATATAGTCGAGGCCGTCGACGGCTTCGACCAGCCTGGGTACGGCAGGTGGCGCGGGGATGATGCGGAAGACACTCTCGGCCAGACGCTCGTCGCCGAAGGTCAGTTCAACTGGTTGCAGACCTGTTGAG
>CAZZGS010000159.1:0-8793 GCA_964653845.1 uncultured Bryobacter sp. | reverse complement strand
ACTCAGAAGACTTTCAGCAGAGCGCTTGGCCATGTCGACAAAATTACGCTGCTCCGGGCTAAGTTGCGTGCCTTCCGTCAATTGCAGCATTCCCAAGACCCCATTCATAGGCGTGCGAATCTCGTGACTCATGTTGGCAAGAAACTCGGTCTTGAGCCGGCTCGCCTCCCGAGCCTCTTGTAAAACTCGCTGAATTTCGCTGGTCCGGCTGGCAACCGCAGTCGCCAATCTGGCACTTTCTTCAATTAACTGCTTATTGCGGTAGCGCCACAGAAGCGCGATCCCGAGCGCGAGCGCAAGCCCCATGAGTGTGCGGCCGATCCAACTTTGCCGGAAGGGTACAGCCACTTCAACGGGCAGATCGATCAGCGTTTCACTCCAGGCTTGACCACCCAGCTTGATTCGCGCCTGAAGCCTTGTTGAGCCACCAGAAATTCCTGAGAAATTGACGATTCCAGAGCTTCGATTTTCCCAGGGTTCCTCGGAATTCCCCAGCCGGAACTGGTACTCGATACGGTTGCCTAAATGAAAATTGAGCGGGCTAACCAAAAGTTCCAAAGAATTCGGGGGACTTGGAATACGAATGGGATCCTGAAGCTCCACCGATTCGCCATTCACCTTCAGTGAAGCAATTTTCAGAGTAGGAATTGATTCCCTAAACTGACTTTGCAGTCGCGCGTGAGCCAATCCTCTGGAGGTCCCGATCCAGACACTGCCATCCTCATCAGCATAAAACGCATTTGAATTGCAGTCGTTCCAGATCAGGCCATCCCGATCGGTGATTTTATGGACTTGTTTACCGTTCGACACGAATACACCCTGATCGGTCCCTGTCCACTCTAATCCGCCCTTATCCAAGCCTTTGAAATAAATCATGAATCCATTGGCCCAATCATTATTGAGGTGATGAGAAAAGATCGGGGAACCCTTTCCCCACTGAATGCGCGAGCCCCCGACACTTTCCAGATAGCCAACGTCAATCACGTCCTTATGTGTCTCACGGGCGAACCAGGTGCTGTTAGTTTTAAGCCCGGACTTCGTATTCAAGCGCCGCCATGAGCCTTGATCGAGCACCAACAATCCAGCGTTACCGGCCGCCCAGAGACGCCCTCTTGAATCCTGCGTCACCGTGTAGATCGTCTCAGACTCTTCACTGCGATTTACTTCGGCCGCCGTCCAATCGAGAGGTGCGGCAGTTCGCGCCTGATACAAGCCGTGGTTGGTGCCCAACCAAAGACGCGAATCGCGATCGAGAAACACATTGAAGAGTTGATGGACGCCAACTTGCTTTGGAAAACCAAGAACGACATAGGCCTTTGAAAGAGTGTCGACGCGGACCAGGCCCCGGGTTTGAGAAGAGGCCCAGAATACGTTTGGACCCTCAGCCGTCATGGACATGATGCGGCCAATCGACTTGCCAGGCTCACCGCCAAGCGAACGCCAGCGACGGGAATCTTCATCAAAATAGTTGATGCCATTATCGGTGCCTGCCCAAAGAGTGTGACGGCTGTCACGCATTAGCGTCCAAACGGTGCTGCTATTCAATCCTTCCTGTTGCGTCCAGCCTTCCCATTCTTCATAGCCCAGCCAACGCATGAGGCCGAGGCCGAAGAATCCGATCCACAGGTTGTCTTCGTGATCTCCCAGAATTGCAGTGATGGGCTCTGCAGCCAGCCCATTTGCAGTACCAACATTTCGCCAGGATTGAAGCTTGGGATCGTGGATCCATAACCCGTCGCGTGAGGGTAAAAAGATCTTCCCGTTGGGGCCGAGAAACAGCAAGGAAAGATCGAAAGCGAGTGGAGTCTTGGGTGCTGGCTCAAAATACCTGCCTCCCTTGGCCATGCGCAACAGACTGTTATTCGATCGAAGCCAAACCGTTCCAGATCCATCGCGCAGGATTCCGTCCCAAGACTCTTTCGGCAGATGCCAGTCTTCCTGGTGAAACTCGAGCACGCCTTGCGGCGACAACACGCAAAGGCCCTTGCCACAACCAAACCATGCGCTCTGCCGGTCATCAATTGAAATTTGAAGAATTGTTTTGGCCTTTAGCGCGGGCTCCAGAAAGACCAGAGTGAAGAGATAAGTAAAGTCTTTGCCGGTCTTGCGGCCAATCACAATTCCAGCGGGAGAGGAGACAAAAATATCCCCGTGAGAATTGACGGCCATCCCCATGCCCGATGCATCAGCAGCATTGGCATAGGTGTGCTCAGCCAGAAAGCGGCCCTTGTGCAATCGAGCAATCCCCAGGTGAGTATTCACCCAAATGGTGCCGTCCGGGGCCTGCACGATTCCAATTACATAAGAACCTGGCAACCCCTCGCCAATGCCGAAACGCTTAAACTGGGCACCATCGTAACGAAAGACCCCATTTTGCGTTCCCACCCACAGGTAATGATCACGATCCTGCAAGAGGGCGGTAGTCGCCAGGTTGCCTAAACCGTTTTCTTGACGGAATTCCTGGAATTTATATCTTTGCCCGCATACAGGCGATGGGGCGCAAAATATCAGAAGTAGTAGCCAGATCAGCAGGTATAGCCGCATGAGTAAGCCCTATCTACTCTATCTGATCGGCCACAAACTAGAATGCTTGAACTATTCCACCTGAACAGGGGCAGCAATCAAAATCGGCATAGTCGGAGTGGTGGATCCTGCCTCTGGCTCTAATGTCACAGCAATTGCCGCGATCGAGGCCGGGTCCACCGCGCCAGGCCGGAAGTGAATTCCCTGTCCGTTTTCGCCCCTGAAGAGACCAGCAGGGATCGGTGCGCCACCGCCCTTGGGCACAAACCACATCTCAAAGATTTTGCCTTGTGGCATGGCCGGCAAGTTACCCGCAAATAATAAGACCCCGCGTTCACGATTGATAAAGACCTGGCCACGAGGCGGTGTTGGTTGTCCGTCTCCGAACTTCACAGTCAGCGTGGAGGGTTGACGCAGGAAATCATAGAGGTCTTTCGACTGGGCTACCAGCTTTTGGCTGCTATCCAATTGAGTGCGCAATTCGGCAATCTGAGATTCTCGCCGTTGCACGTCCTGATTCGTATTGAAAGCGATCGTAATCAGAGCCACGCAGGTAGCGGCTAAACCCAGAATCCAGGTCCAACCCATGCCGTGCTCCTTCGCCCCAGAGGCAAGCATCAGCCGCCGCCGCAGGGCAGCAGAAGGCTTGGATTCAGGTGCAATATAGGCAAGCGAACTGGTAAGCAGAGAAGCCTTCCGCAGTCCGGCTATTGTTTCCAGATCCCCGGATTCCAGCAGCCTTCTAACTTCGGCCATCTGATCGGGCTCAAGCAGTCCAAGAGCGAAAAGCTCATAGAGAATGTCGCGGTCTTGAGGGTCGAGATTTTCAAGCGGCATGAAAAGTCCCCCTCAAAGTAGTCAATGCAGTGCGAACCCAGGTCTTGATCGTGCCAAGCGGCTGGCCTAACTTTTCGGCCATCTCAGATTGCGAGAGTCCTTCAAAGTAGGCGAGTTCGAGCACTTGACGTTGATTCTCGTTCAACTGCGAGAAGGCGGCACGAATCCTGCGGGCTTGTTCCTGGTCTAACATCCTGTCTTCTGTATTGACGAACAAAGTCACCCTTTCGGATGACACAAGTTCAAAAGTCGTTGCCTGTTGCTGTCCAGCGGTGGACCTTAGATAATCGATTGCGCGATTCCTTGCGATGGTCAGCAGCCAGGGTCCGATTCGGCCGCGAGAGGCATCAAAGTCAGAGCCCCGGTTCCAGGCTCGCAAGAAAGATTCCTGAACCAGCTCTTCGGCCACCGACGCGTTGCGCACTATGCGGAGGATTATTGAGTAGACGACTCTGGAATAGCGGTCGTAGAGATCGGACATCGCATCCGGGTCACGCCTGCGCAGGCGCTCGATCAGATCCTGATCGTTCGCTGCGACCAATTCGGCAAAGAGGATGAGGATATGCCAGATCACGCGCGGTTCACTTTCTCGGCCCTGTAGAGGCCTTCTTCGATGATATATCGCTCAACGGACGCAGGCAGCCCCATGGGCTTTTGGCCAGCGGCGATCTGCGCACGAATCCCGGATGAGCTCTCCGGGAAAGCAAGCGTGTCCAGGCGATGCACACGGGCACCGGCTGGGCTTTGGTATTCAAAACCTGGGCGTGCCGCAACGATAAATTCCGTCATTTCGAAAACCTCACCCACGCGAAACCACGTAAGGACTTCGGCAAATGCATCTGCGCCAATAAGAAAAAAGAATTGAACTGCATCACTATACCTGATACGTAAGCGCTCCAGGGTTTGGATGGTATAACTTTTACCTTCGCGATTCTCGATATCGCAGGCTTCGAGTTTGGGCTCGGATTCGCAGGCGAGACTCACCATCAGAAGACGGTCGTCATAGGAGGCTGCAGTGCCTGATTGTTTGTGTGGCGGCAGCCGGTTCGGGATCACCAAAAGCTTGTCAAGCGAGAACGCCTCGACCGCCGCTCTGGCAACTGCGAGATGAGCGTTGTGCACCGGATCAAAAGTACCACCGTAGAGGCCAATGCGCATCAGAATCCGCTCATCGGGAGAGCCGCCAGGAAACAAGCTTCAACGCAGTCATTTCTTCCATCGCATAACGTGGGCCTTCTTTACCGAGTCCGCTTTCCTTCCAGCCCCCATAAGGCATTTGATCGACCCGGTAATTCGATACGTCGTTGATCATGACGCCACCGGCTGTAATCTCCTGGGCGCAGCGCCAGGCTGCTTTCAGATTCTGCGTGAAGACTCCGGCCTGCAAGCCGAACCTCGAGTCATTGGCCAGAGTGATGGCCTCGTCCAGACTTTGGAAAGAGTTGATGCCAACTACCGGCCCAAAGGCCTCCTCGCGATTGAGCTTGCTTGCTGGCTTGACGCTGGCAAGTACAGTGGGCTGAAGCGTGGCCATATTGCGGCCGCCACCTGTCACCAAGGTTGCCCCTTCCCGTACAGCTTCACCGGCCCAGGCCTGCACCCGCTGTGCTTCCTGTTCGTTAATCAAACTGGATATGTCGCAGTTCTCTTCCAGCTGATTGGCAATTCTGAGCTTCCTGGTAAGTTCAACGAATCGTTCTATAAACTGAGCGTGCAGCGGCTGCGCTACGTAAACGCGCTGAACGCTGATGCAGGATTGACCTGAATTCGAAAAAGCCCCGGCAACGCAGGCCGCAACGGCCTGATCGAGATCTGCATCTTCAAGTACCAGCACTGCGCTGTTGCTGCCCAGTTCAAGCGTTACCCGTTTCATCCCTGCTTTGGCCAGGAGCCCGCGTCCTACGGGCCCACTACCCGTGAAACTGATCAAGCGGATTCCGTCGGCAGCTACCAAAGCTTCACCCAGTTCAGCGCCTGATCCAACCAGGACTTGCAAAGCGTCTTTTGGAAGACCTGATGCAACCAGGATGCTAGTCGCGTGCAAAGCCGACAATGGTGTTGTAGAAGCAGGCTTGTGCAGGATTGAATTGCCTGCGGCAATCGCCGGGCCTACCTTGTGCATGCTGAGGTTGAGCGGAAAGTTAAAGGGAGTGATCGCAGCCACCATCCCTAGCGGCTGCCTGATGGTGTAGCCCACACGCCCCTTGCCATTGGCCGCAGCATCCATTGGCACTTCTTCGCCCGCCAGACGATGCGCTTCTTCCCCACTAAACCATAGAGTTGCCGCGGCCCGATCCACTTCCACACGAGCCTCGCGAATTGGCTTGCCGCTCTCGAGGGCAATCGTTCTGGCCAGATCGGGCTTCGCATCGAGCATTCGCTGGCTGGCGCGGAACAGGATCGATGCCCGCTCGTCGCGGCTCATATCCGCCATCACCCGTGCGGCAGCTTCACCTCGTTGCAGGATTTGAGGGAGTTCAGTAACGGGGGTCTCTGGCACTTCAGCCACCACCGCGCCATCATAGGCCAAGGAAACCTTTCGCACGCTCATATACCTCCGACTGTATCGCGTAATTTTCGTCCAACCTGATGACAACACGAGGCCGCTTTAGATTTGGCTCGGTTGCAATGTCTTCGATCGACACAACCCATCTGGTTTCACCATCCATGCGGATTACCTGCCAGCGAGGCCAACGAGACCAGGCCAGGAAAATTTGCGCACTTTTGGCATTGCCGGCACTTCGTAAGGCGCGGCCAGATTCTACACTTGGCACTGGCCGATAGAGCGGCTGCCCGTCTTCCGGATCAAACGAATCCAGCAGATTCATCTCAAGAGTTTTCTGGAAGTCCTGTCCATCGACAAGACCGATGAAGCGAAATGGATTCGTTGTAGCAAGTGCCTCAACACGCCTTGCCGAGCGTCCGTTGTAGATACGCGAATTCAGCTCGGCAACCGCCTGCTCGTGAAACAGGTAGCGGGCACCAAACCATGCCACGCAAAGGCAGAGTGAGACCCAGGCACTCACGATGCCTGAGCTTTTCTTAGACCCAATCTCCTGATTGACAAGATTGGAAAGCATTGGGATTGCAAAGCCCAGACCTAGCAGCACATAGAAAACCGGATCGCGAAACGAAGCGATTTGCAGGGCAAATACTTCGTCGCTGAAAGGCAACCAGAGACGAGTCCCCCGAAAGGTCAAAAAATCAATCAAGTCGTGAGACAGAACCCCCAATAAGGCGAGGACGAGAGCTCCCTTAAATTGCACCTCTCGCCGCAACACATATTTGACAAAGAGTACGATAGCCAAAGCCAGCATCGGTGCAAAGGCAAATGAATGTGTGAAATGGCGGTGCCAATGCAATAGCTCAAGACTGCCGGGCCAGGCAAAGAGGTTATCGCCATCCGGAGCGATGGCCGCGAGTACGATGACGGGTGCCCAGTTGGTGGTCAGGCGTTTGCCTCCCGCCTGGGCAATCGTAAGACCAACGGCAGTATGTGTAATCGGATCCATGCGTCAGGATAGCTTTGGAGTGAGAATCGTCAGAGCCTCGCGCACAATTTCGAGTCGGGCCGGCAATTCGCCACATTCCTCTCCATCCACTTGTAGATAGATCGGTACTCCATTTACAGCCCTCAGTTCCAGATGATCGACATGGTGTACATGCACGCCACTCATGTTGCGGTGCCTGTTCACTAAGACTCCAGCCAGATACTTCAGATATTTCACCGCGAAGCGTCCTTCAAACAAGACCGTTTCAAAATGAGGATCAATCAGACGAACGGACTTCGCGATCTCAAGGTCGCCGCCATAGTTCTTTACCCGGCTGGCAAGAGCAAAGCTGACTTGCGATTCTCCGTGTACAGATTTGACATAAAGCTCAGGCAGCACTCGAAAGGAAGCCATGAAACCAGCAACCCAATAGGCCCCCTTGCCTAGCTTGCGCTTCAAACCAGGATGCACGTCTCTCACAATCTGGGCATCGACACCAGCTCCAGCCATAGCGACAAAGTAACGCGATGGCCCGCTGTGGGGTGTGCAGAGACCGAGAGAAATACGTTGAGGCTCCCAACCTTTGGTCAGGCTCGCAGCCTTCAAAAGATTGGTACCAATGCCCAATTCAACCGCAAGGCAGTTGGCTGTACCACCCGGCAGAACGCCCAGTGCGGTTGACGAACCGGCCAGACCGTTGACAACTTCATTGATCGTGCCATCTCCTCCAGCGACAAATACAATACTGGCCCCTTTGGCGACACAGTCTCGTGCCAGACCCTGCGCCGTGCCAGGGCCGGTAGTAGGCAGGGCTTTTACTGAAACATGATTAGCTCTCAATGTTTCAAGAACTTGGGGAATCATCTGCGGGTTGCGCCGAATTTTTCCGGCGACAGGATTATAAATGAGGTAATTGCTCAAGGGAGATCGCTAAACTTATAGCTTAGCGTCCTCATGGTCACAGCCGCTTCATCTATTGCGCTTCGCATTGCCGAACTGCGCTCGAATATCGAACACCACGAGCATCAATACTACGTGCTCGATGCACCAGAACTATCTGATGCCCAGTACGACACGCTCATCCGCGAGTTGCAGGCTCTGGAGCAGACCCACCCGGAATTGCAGAGCCCGGATTCACCCACACAGCGCGTTGGCGGCAAGCCACGCGAGGGCTTTGTAAAACTCAACCACTCCGCCCCCATGCTAAGTCTCGACAACGCGTTAAACGAAGGCGAACTGCGAGACTTCGACCGGCGCATCCAGGATCTGCTTGGGGATGAGCCCTACCGTTATGTTGCCGAACTGAAGCTCGACGGGCTTTCGATGGCTGTTCACTACCAAGCAGGCCGCATGGCTCGGGCGATCACCCGGGGCGATGGCAGCGTCGGTGAAGAAGTGACCGAAAATGCCCGTACGATTCGAAGCCTCCCATTGCGCGTTTCTGAACCCACGGCCTTTGAGACGCGTGGTGAAACCATCATCGGCCGCCATGCGTTTGAACGGCTCAACGAACAGCGCGAACAGGATGGACTATCGCTTTACGCCAACCCGCGCAACTCCGCAGCCGGGTCCCTTCGTGTCCTCGACCCAGGCATCACCGCATCACGGCAACTCGAATACATGACGTACTTCTATCTGGTGGATGGCAAGCCCGCCAGAGACAGCCATTGGGAGTCGCTCGATCACCTCGTAAAGCTTGGTTTCAAAGTGAATCCCCTGCGACGCCTCTGCGCGAATGTCGACGAATTGATTGCCTTCTGCAACGAGTTTGACCAGCAACGTGAAAGCCTGCCATATGAGATAGACGGAGTCGTCGCCAAGATCGATTCGATTCCGCAACAGCAAAAACTGGGTTACACCTCCAAGGCACCGCGTTGGGCCATTGCCTATAAGTACGCCGCGAGAGAAGCCGAAACGGTGGTCGTTGTCATTCTGATTCAAG
>CAZZGS010000158.1:0-8812 GCA_964653845.1 uncultured Bryobacter sp. | reverse complement strand
TCACGATTTGGGCTACAGGTTTGGGACGCGTACCCTTTGCCGATAACATCGCACCGGCGGCGCAGAATCTTGAGATTCCGCTGACGATTACTATTGGCGAGCGGGATGCCATCAAGCTCTATGGGGGACGCAGCCCTTGTTGCGCGGGGGTGGACCAGATTGTCGTTAGAGTGCCGGAAGATGCGCCGCTTGGTTGTTATGTGCCGCTGCGGATTAAGGCTGGCAATACGGTTTCTAATACCGTAACGATGGCGATTGCGAATACGGCTGGGGCGCGTTGCAGCGACAGCTTTAATCCGTTTACGAATCTGATACGCAACTCGCGCAGGCAGGGGATGGTGATGCTGGATCGTACCCTGCACCAGATCGATACTTACATCACGACTACAGAACAGAACACGACAGAGGCTGTTCGCGCTTACTTCTGGAACCGGGAACCTTCGGCGTTTGCCTTTGACCCACAGTTTTCTTATCCGCCTCCAGGCACTTGCATGGTGCAGCAGGCGAGCGGGAATCTGTTGCGTGGGGCGGCCTTGCGGGGATCACTTCCGGCGTCGAGTTCTCTAGATGCGGGGTCTGTTTTGAGGTTGAGTAGTAGTTTTAGCGGGACTGCTGAGATCCCTCGAACACTGGTGCCTCAGGCCGGATACGCAGCTGTTGTGGGAAGCTTGCGCGCCAATGATGGAGTGGGCCTTCCGAAGCTGGATTTTCCAAATGCGACGACACTTAGTTTTATTGGCGGGGTGGGAGAGGTGAGCGTCCAGCCGAACCTTACGAATCTATTTGCCTGGGGTGGAAGGGCGCTGCTTGAGCGTATCCGGCGCAATGTGAATACGCGTATTCAGTTCACGCCCAATGATTTTAATGCCACCAGTGAGCTTTCTCTGGTGGCCTATTCTGCCGTACACAATGCGACCACTGCAATTACTTGTCTGGCTGCCCCTGGTGTGGACACGATTCAGCTCTCTCCAGATTTGATGTCCAATTTGCCGGAGTCCTTTGGCCGGCCGGATGGGTCGCTGGCGATGCTTGGGATCGGGATTGTTCCTTTGAGTCGCGCGGTTCCCTTCAGTGGGGCGGGCCTTGATGGCGGGCTACTTTTGTTCTCGCAATGGCAAACGAAATCGGTGTATATCCAATGAGACTTCTGATTAGTGTTGTAGGGGTTGCGATATTGCAGGCTGGCGTCGTTGAGTTGCTTGGGCCCAGTGGCAGGCAGGCTTCGCGGAATCAAACAGCGGACCGGTTCGACGGGACGGGGCAGTTTTTGGAGGTCGCGATTTTCACTGCGCCCGGCGTTGCAGGGTTCTCTCGCGTTCAAGTTTGGACCAGTAAGCGCGAGGCTGGCAAGTACACACGCCTTCGATTGCAGGAGAAGGAGTTGCAAATTCCAGAGCCACTCCGAATTGCTCGCGAGCTGTATGATTTTCCTATCGGTAATTTTAGCAGCCCCAATGCGGCTTTGGCCGAGAACCGAATTGCCGTTCTTTGCGGTGGGACTGACTTTACCGTTCGCTTGTTGAACCCGGTAGCGCTGACGGTTGGGCGGGCGATTGCCTTACCGGCTCTGGCGCGTCAGATTGCTTTGCGCCCCGGAGTAGGTGAGGTCTGGGTGACCCATGCTGGGACATCCAATCAGATCTCAATTTCAGATCCTGTGACTGAGCGAGTAGTGACGAGTATTCCGTTTCGCTTGAATCCGCAAGCGGTGCCAGTGGGGCTATTCTTCTCGCCATCTGGCAGGACTGCTTATGCGGTGGTGCGTAATCCAGAGAGCGTCAACGACCGGGGCTATGTGTTTGTTATTGACCCGGCTACACGGGTGATCCGGAACCAGGTTTCTCTTGGGACAACCACGCCACAGTCTGCTGTGTTGAGCCCGGATGGAGCCACGATTTACATCATGGGCACGAGCCTGAACGACCTCAATACGGCCGAACCGAGCATGAGCCAGTTCGATACGCTCACCAATACGCCAAGCGTGGCTGCACTTGGTTTGTCGATTGCGGCCGATCAGATCTTAATGAACCCAAACGGGTCGAGGATTTTCTGGGCTTTTCCTTCGTTGTTTGGACTCGATGAGTACGATGTGCAGGCCAGGCGTGTGGTGCGCAGGCTTGCGCTGCCGCGTTTGATTCAGCCTCAGAATCTGGAGTTTACTCCGAACGGGGATGTGATGTTTGTGCGCGATGCATTGGGGCAACTTGCAACGCATTTGGATCCCGAATCTGGTGAGATTCTGGATACGCAGATCATTCCGGCTGGGCCTGGGGTTTCGTTATTACGGCCCTAGTAGATTACGCTGTGGTTCTGGTGAAGCGCTCTACCAGCCGGGGCCAATCCACCACTACTTTTCCGCCATTGTCTTCATGGGTTTGCCGCCAATCCTGAATCAGGTCAAGGCAGGAGTGGTCGAGGTAGGTGAGTTTTTCGAAATGGATGTGAAGCTCGGATTTCTCTGCAACCTGATCGAGCGTGTCAGCGAGTATTGGCAGGCGCAGGAATGTGGCCGAACCCTCAAGGTAGAGGTCTGACCGTCCGGAGGAGTGCGCAATGAGCTTTACGCCGAGCCGGGAGGCTTTGTATATCATCTTCGCGATCGTGAGGGCGATGCCGATCAGGACTCCTGTGAGAAGGTCGAAGGCGACAACACCAATGAGTGTGGAGAAATAAATTGTAAGGGGAATCCACCCATACTCACGCAGTTTCTTGATGTTGGCGACATTTACCAATTTGAAGCCTGTGAGTACAAGAACTGCTGCGAGAGCCGAGGTGGGAATGCGTTCGAGCACGTGTGGAATCAGAACGACCGTCAGCAGCAGCCAACCGCCATGGAAAAAGGCGGAAAGACGGGTTTGAGCGCCTGCCTGGACGTTGGCGCTGGACCGGACAATGACTCCGGTCATCGGCAGGGCACCGAGTGCACCGCACAGAAGATTGCCAGCGCCTTGCGCCATCAGTTCGCGGTCATAGTTTGTTCGGACGTCGCGACGGCCCGTTGCAGCGGTCATCTTGTCGACTGCGGCAGCGCTCAACAGTGTTTCCGCGCTGGCAATGAAGGCGAGGGCCGCCGCCTCGGCCCAATACTTCAGGTTGACTAGGCCATCGAGTGACTGGAGGCCAGTCAGCGATAGATTGCCGAGAAGATTATCGGGCACGTTGACATGTTTGACTTCCAGCTGATAGGAAAAGCTGGCAATCGCCGCAGCAAGCAAGCCCATCAACGGACCAGGGAGAAATTTCAACGCTTCAGGGCGAAAACTGTTCCAGGCGAGAATCACGCCCATCGTAAGCAAACCGATCATTGCCGCCATTTCGTGCGGGCTGCCGTCGAGAGGGAAGATTCCGCCAAAGATGGCTTGAGGGATCGAAATCAGGTTCTTGATTCCTGTGCTCTTGGGCGAGTCGTCGACGACGATATGGAATTGACCGGCCATGATGAGAACTCCGATTCCGGCAAGCATTCCGTAAACAACTGCTGGCGAGATGGCCCGGAACCACTGACCGGTTCTGAGCAATCCCATGCCGAGCTGAAGCAAGCCAGCCATCATCACAATGAGTCCGAGAGCGGCAAAGCCGTGTTCCTGATGAAGTTCAAAAACCAGGACCACCAGGCCCGCCGCCGGGCCACTGACCTGCAAGGGCGAGCCTGAGAGGAGGCCCACCAACAAGCCGCCAACAATGCCGGTGATCAAGCCCGTTTCGGGAGGCATGCCGGAGGCGACTGCAATGCCCAGACAGAGGGGAAGGGCAACCAGAAAGACTACGAAGCTGGCCAAGAAATCTTTCGCAAGAGTCTTGCTCACAGAATACGTCTCCGGCGTCGTGGTGTTGCGCTGGGCCTGTGCTCTTCCGACATTGGTACAAATTGCCCCTGGTCCGCATCGTAGGAAAAAACGTGTCCATTTGCGATATCAAAAACCCAGCCATAAATTTCCATCTCGCCGCAAGCCAACGCGGCCGCAACGCTCGGGTGTGTGCGCAAGTGATCGAGCTGTGCCAGGACGTTTTCCTCCACCATCACTTGAGCTAGCTTTTCAGGGCTGAGGTTTTCGTATCCCATTGCGACGCGACGCGCACTCTCTGAATGGTTGAGCCAATGCTTGACGATGGGCATGTGGACTATTTTTTCGGGGTGCATGGCTGCATCCATCGCGCCGCAATGGGTATGCCCGCAAATGATGATGTGTTTCACCCCGAGGGCCATAACAGCGTATTCAATACTAGCCGAGACACCTCCGAGTGCTTCGCCATAAGGCGGAACGATGTTGCCGGCATTGCGAATCGTGAAAAGGTCGCCGGGTTCTGAGTCGGTAATCATGTTTGGCACCACGCGCGAGTCAGCGCAGGTGATAAAGAGTGCACGCGGGTACTGTCGTGCGATCAGCTTGTCGAAGAACTCTTTGCGTTCGGGATAGATATTCTTTTCAAAGCGCAAAACTCCTCTTGTCAATTCATCCATGGGACCTCATTTTGCTGCACCAGGCAACGTCAAGACAGCCCAGTGTGGCTGGGCTACCGGAATCATTCAGAAATTTGTGGGATTAGCTATGCGCAAGGGGGTGGAGGGCGGGGAAGGGCTGCCTGGACGCTCAAGTCGGGGACGTGTGCGGCTAGTATTTGCGGTTGCAGGAGCCGATAAAGGCTTGAAAGCGCCAAGCGAGCATTCAAAGGAGAGACTGGAAGGCCACCGCCTAACGCCGAAGATCTTGCAAGGCTTGCATGATGGGCTGAACTGCAATGAGCGGTGCCAATCGAGACCCGGTGGCGAGACTGCCGATGGGTTGGGCGCGGGCTGTAATCGATGCCGTCGTCGTCAGCGGCGCAAACTAAAAAAGAGGCTGAAACAACAAAGGCCAGCAGCGCGTAAACGAATCCCCGGAGCAGCCTTGAGGCTGAACTCAGGAAACGGAACCGATTGTAGCCTTGAATCATAGGGCGATAGAAGCGTTGCCGCCTCAATAAATTCTCTCAAGTCAAAGTCTGCATCAAAAAGCGGGTGCTAAACTAGTTGTTTGCTAGGCTTTGGGCTCCGTGCAATGGACGGCCGCAAACCCCGCCAGGTCCGGAAGGAAGCAACGGTAGTGGTTTAGCTCGTGTGCCGCGGATCACCCGGAGTCTAGCATAACTATTAGTTAATATAGCCCCACACAATGTCCTATCAGGTTATCGCCCGCAAGTATCGTCCCAGCGATTTTGATGAGCTGATTGGTCAAGAGCATGTCAAACACACGCTCGACAACGCAATCACTCAAAAGAGGATTGCCCATGGCTATATTTTTGCCGGACAACGCGGTACTGGCAAGACGACTGTAGCCCGCATTATGGCTCGCTGCCTCAACTGTGTTGAGGGGCCTACAGCGAATCCCTGTAACAAATGTTCCTCTTGTATCGAGGTGGTGCAGGGCAATGCGATTGATGTGATCGAAATCGACGCTGCGTCCAATCGCGGAATCAACGAAATGCGCGAGCTGCGCGAGAATGTTCGCTTCCGCCCAGCTCGAGACCGCTATAAGGTTTTCATTATCGACGAAGCGCACCAGATCACTACTGAGGCGTTTAATGCTTTGCTGAAGACGCTCGAAGAGCCGCCAGATTGGGCCGTTTTTATTCTTTGCACGACAGAGACGCACAAGATTCCTGTAACGATCGCTTCCCGTTGTCAGCAGTTCAGTTTCCGTTCTGTCGATTTTGCCGAAGTGATGGAACGCATGCGTTACATCTGCAAGCAGGAAGGCATCGATGCCGATGACGATGCGCTTGCTGTACTGGCCCAGACGGGCGAGGGGAGTGTTCGCGATTCTCTTTCGGCGCTCGATCAGGCGATCGCCTGTTGCGGGACGACGCTGAAGGCGAATGAAATTCGGCAGTTGCTGGGTATTTTTGGAATCGATTCGCTGGGTGATGTGTCGCAGGCGCTGGTAAAGCAGGATTCGGCCAGGATGCTTGAGATCGTGATGGAGCTTGAGCGATCCGGACAGAGCTTGCAGCATTTTTGTCGTGAGTTGGCGCGGTACTTCCGCAATTTGCTGGTGGCGAAAGTGACCGGCCCGAATACGCGATTGATAGCCGCTTCGCCTTCAGAAATCAAGCGCATGGTGGAGACGGCTGAGAATTTCTCAGAACTTGATCTGACCCGGTATCTGCAGTTGACGCTTGATTTATTTCGAGACTTGCAGCATTCGCTGCAGCCTCGTTTACACATGGAATTAGGCTTGATTCGTATGGTGCAGGCCGGCAAGCTGACGGCGATAGAAGAAGTGCTGGCGAGTCTGCCGCAGTCCAAACCGGTCGCCTTGAGCGCGGCTGCGAGTGCACCTCGTGAGCGGGCCAATCTGCGGGTGGCGACAGAACCAAAAATAGAGAATAAGGTTGAGCCGAAGCCGCTTCCCACTGTAGTGCCTGCTGATGACTCCCCGCTTAAAGAGCGCCTGCTTGCACACCTCAATGAACAAAAGAAGAAATTTTCGGCTGATGCCGTGCAGAATGCACGAGTGATGGAATCGGCTGGCGGCGTGAAGTTTTTAGCTCCGCGTGAGTTTGTGCGGCCACTTCAATCGCGCGATATTGCGGCGGCGTTGAATGCAGTGCTTGGTCGTATGGCGCGGATTGAAGTTGTACAGGACGATTCGATTGTCGAGGCCAAGGCCGCTGCGTTGAAGCCGAGTCAGGACGACGAGGCTACGCGTGAGCGGGCACTGGAGAATCCCCAGGTGCAGCGTTACCGCGAGATATTCAAGGATGCCGTCGTACGCGGCGTGAGAGACTTGTCAAATCAGGAATAGTTAGGCACAAATCATGAAACTACCAGGCAACATGCAAAACATGATGAAGCAGGCGCAAGTAATGCAGGAGCGCTTGCAGCAGGAGATCGCTGCGATCCGTGTGGAAGCGGGAGCAGGCGGGGGCACGATCAACGTGAAGATGGATGGCCAGAAGCGCGTTCTTGAAGTGAAGATCGACCCGGAAGTTGCCGGTGACGTTGAGATGCTGCAGGATCTTGTGATGGCTGCCTTCAACGAAGCTGCCAAGAAGGTAGACGACGAGACGTCCAAGAAGACTGGGGCCATGCTGGGAGGCATGGGCCTGCCGCCTGGCATGTTCTAATGCCTGATTTTGCCGAGCCCCTCGAAAGACTGATTGCCGAGTTCAAACGGCTGCCTGGCATTGGGCAGAAATCGGCTCAGCGGCTGGCCTTTCATGTGATGCGTTCTCCGCGCGAAAGTGCATTACGGTTGAGTCAGGCGTTGATCGATGTCAAAGACAATCTGACTCTTTGCTCGGTTTGCAATAACATCAGCAGCTCTGACCTTTGTGTTTTTTGTTCTGACCCGCATCGCAATCGCAAGTTCATTTGTGTGGTGGAAGATCCGAATAATGTAATTCCGATTGAGACCACCCGTTCGTTTGATGGCCTCTATCACGTGTTGCATGGGGCAATCTCGCCATTGCGCGGGATTGGTCCAGAGCAACTGAAGATCAAAGGATTGTTGGAGCGTCTTGCGGATCCTGGGATTGAAGAAATCATTCTGGCCACGAACCCTACCGTTGAAGGGGAAGCCACGGCTGCTTATCTGGGCAGACTCTTGAAGCCGTTGGGGCTCAAGGTGACGCGGATTGCAATGGGTCTTCCTGTGGGCTCGGATCTCGATTTTGCCGACGAAGTGACGATGCTCAAGAGCCTTGAGAACCGTCGCGAAGTTTAGGCCAGAATCATCAGCGGATTGGCTTCGCGCACGCCACGGCTGCTGATGGCGCCCAGTTCGACCTCGATCCACTGGCTCGCAGGCCGCACCTCGTTTAACTGAACTCGAACATAGTTGGTGGTTAGAGCTGTGCCCTGATTGCTGATGGTGACTGCAGAGAATCGCTTGCCGAGCAGGCTGAGGTGGAATTGGCGCGTCTTGAGGGTGCTGAGTTCTTGCAGGATGCGATTGCGCTCGCGGCGCAGCTCCATCGGTACAGGGGCTGCCATCGATGCCGCCTTGGTGCCGGGGCGTTCGGAGTAGGTGAAGACGTGCAGGTAGGTGAGCGGCATGGCTTCGATGAAGGCGCGGCTCTCTTCGAATTCTTCTTCGGTCTCGCCTGGGAACCCAACCATCACATCAGCACCAATCGCGGCGTGTGGCATCAACTGTCGCGCCAACCGAAGCCGGTCTTCATAATGCCGGGGGCGGTACTTGCGATACATGCGTCTCAGGACGCTGTCGCTGCCGCTCTGGAGCGGCGCGTGAACGTGCCTCGCGATGCGGCCGGTAGAGGCCATCAGTTCGAGCAGGTCGCTGGAGAAATCCATCGGCTCAACGCTTGAGAGGCGGATGCTTCGGATGGAAGTTTCCTGGAGCATCCTGCGCAGGAGGTCGGGTAGCTTACGGCCTTCCCCCCATTCGCGTCCCAACCGGCCAAGGTTGATTCCAGTGATGACGATTTCGGGATAGCCATTGCGCGCTAGCCTTTCGGTTTCAGCCAATACCCATTCCGGTTGAGCCGAGCGTGATTTCCCACGCACGCTAGGGATAATGCAAAAGGAACAGCGGTTGTTGCAGCCGTCCTGTATCTTCAGGTTTGGGCGTGAGCGATCCCCAGCCGGGCCCTCAACTGGGGCGGTGAAGAATTCGTTTTGATCGAAGATGTTTCCGACGTGGACTTCTGCGTGATAGGGTGTGGGGTTTTCCGTGACGATGTCGCCTATGCTGCCTTTGTGGGAGTTGCCTACTACCCAATTGACTCCCTCGAGGGCAGCGATTTCGTCTGCAGAACGTTGGGCGTAGCAGCCGGTGACCAAAATGCGGACATCGGGGTTTTCCCGTTT
>CAZZGS010000157.1:0-8820 GCA_964653845.1 uncultured Bryobacter sp. | reverse complement strand
CTGCGAGGCCTTGGGCGCGCAGGCTTTTTGAAGCTTGCCGGTCTATGAAACTGCCTCGCTATGAAACTCATGGAGATTAATTTCATTCAGAGGATTGAAGAGGATTTTGACAATGACAGAGAGACGAACATTTTTCGCACGTTTAGCGATGTTGAGTGCGGCACTTTGGTCTGGGAGAAATGCGACGGCGCAAAAGCCCGATCCACATGCCGGCCACAAGGCAGCGCCGGCCGCGCAACCGGCAAAGAAACTGCCAACCCATAACATGACGGGGCACACGATGCCTGCGACCAACGCTGCAGACCCACATGCGGGGCACCGAATGGCGACAAGCCTTGCAGTAGATATGCCGGACCTTTCTAAGTTGCCATTCCAGCTTGTGGACGGCGTTAAGGAATTTCGGCTCATCGCTGAGGTTGTTGAGACCGAACTGATGCCCGGTCGCCCGATGACCGCATGGGGATTTAACGGAAGCATCCCCGGGCCAACTATCGAAGTAAATCAGGGGGACAGGGTAAGGGTGATTGTCGAAAACCGGCTCCCGGAGATGACTGCCATTCACTGGCATGGGTTTGAAGTTCCGATGGAAATGGATGGGAGCGTTGGCTTGGGTCAGGACCCAATTCCTCCGGGTGGGAGCTTTGTCTATGAGTGGGAGCTAAACCAACACGGAACTTTCTTTTATCACTCGCACTTTGCGATGCAGGAAATGATGGGGATGATCGGGATGTTTATTATGCATCCCAAGCAGGCCTATGAACCCAAGGTGGATCGGGACTTTGGGCTTGTTTTGCAAGAGTGGGCACTGCTTCCAAATAACAATGTGCCCAATACGCTGTCGATGGAATTCAACTGGCTCAGCCTGAATGGAAAGTCTGGGCCAAACTGCACTCCGATGATTGTCAAGCAGGGGGAACGGGTGCGGCTGCGCATGATTAACATAGGCATGGACCACCATCCGATGCACTTGCACGGCATGCAGTTCGTCATGACGGGAACTGAAGGAGGGCGAGTGCCGCAGCAGCTTTGGTACGACATGAACACCATCATTGTCGGAGTGGCCCAGGCAAGGAACATCGAGTTCGAAGCTAAATACATCGGCGACTGGATGCTGCATTGTCATTTGCCCCATCACATGATGAACCAGATGGTGTCGATGGTTGGACCGGTCATGCACAGCGGATACGGAATGCATACGGGTGGAAGCATGACCGATGGGATGGGGATGCTGAAGAAAGGCGATGCACTTTCAGAGGAATTTGGGCCTGCTCTGGGACGCGGCCTCGGCATGAGTGCAGACCGGGACCGGGCCACTTCGCATCTGGTTGGGACGGAGCAGGCGAAGCCTCCAGCCGATCCTCATGCAGGTCACGAAGGGCATGTAATGGCCAAGCCGGGCGATCCAATGGAAATGTATCCGAAGGATGATCCCGAGAAGAAGAAGGTACCTGGCTATCCGCAGGATATGTGGATGGTGATGGACGAAATGATTCCGCCAAAGCCTGAAAACTTCGGGCTGCGCAAGGGTTGGACGGGTTCCATGATGGGCATGATGACACTGGTCCGCGTGGTTAAGCCTGAGGTTTACGACAAGATCATGGAGCTAAAGAAGGCTGAAGATGCCAAGCCCAAAGACAAGAAGGCCCCAATGGCCATGCCGCATCACGAGCACGGGAAGTAGGTTCGAGATGAATAGAGAACATTATATGAAGATCTCAAGGATTAGCCTGCTGGCGAGCGTGTTTCTGGGAATGCCGGGATTGGGCCAAGAAACGCCCAAGGGCCTTCGGCTCGAAGATTTGGAGCGAATGGCGCTAGAGGCGAACCCTACGATCGGACAGGCAAAGGCATTGGTCGATGCGGCGGCAGGGCGTACACAACAGGCTGGTATGTGGCCTAACCCAACCTTTGGGGCAAATGGGGAGCACGTTTCCAAAGTGACGGGCGGTGGAGCTATTGGCGGCTTTGTGGAGCAACGCTTTATTACGGCTGGCAAACTTGGCCTGGATAGAAAGGTTGCGCAACAGGATCAAGCGGTTTTTGTGGAGTATCAGAATGCACAAAAACAAAGACTGCTCAATTCCGTCCGGACCTTGTATTATCAGGCCCTCGGGGATCAGCTTCTGATTCAAGTACGTACCGATCTGGCGAATTTGGCGATGCGCGCGGTGTCGGTTTCGCAAGAAATGGCAAACGTGGGACAAGCCGACAAGCCCGATCTGCTCTCTGCAGAGACGGAGTCGGAGCGTATTCAACTCGAACTTGTCAGCGCCCGGAATGCAAGAGATCGAAGCTGGCGGCAGTTGGCGGCAGTATTGAACAACCCAACGCTAAAACCCGTTCCACTTGAAGGCAATCTGGAAGAGATCCCGAAGCTCGATGCCGATCAGGCACTGGAATCGATTTATCGGGATAGCCCAGAACTTCGAGCTGCCGAGGTGGCTGTGCGTCAGTCAGAATTTTCAGTGCGGCGGGCAGAAGTAGACAAGATCCCAAATCTCTTTATTCGGGGCGGGCTGCGGAATAATCGCGAGTTTGGCGAGGTGGGGCCAATGGGGCCTTCGCAGCGGCGAGGACTCGAAGGGATATTTGATATTGGGGTTGAAATTCCGATCTTCAACCGGAATCAAGGCGGAGTGAAAGCGGCAAAAGCAGGAGCCGAGCACGCGCGCCTGGAAGTGCTGCGGACGAAACTTTCGCTTAGGGCGCGTTTGGCGGCTGAGTACAAGGATTATCGTGATGCCGCAGCGGCGGTAGAGCGATACCGAACCCGGATTCTGCCTAAGGCTCGACAGGCATATGATATGTACCTTGCAAACTTTCGCCAGATGGCTGGCGCATATCCGCAAGCTCTGATTGCCCAGCGGAACCTCTTTCAGTTTCAAGACAGCTACGTGGCGGCTTTGGTTAACACGTGGCAACGCGCCATCGAGATTCAAGGGCTACTGCTCGGAGGCGGTGCCGACCTCGGCATGCCTAAATCGATGGGGCAAGCTCAGCCGGTCTCGGGCAGCGAGCACTAGGCGGATGCAATGGCATACCGTATCTGCGTTCGTTGTCATCTCCGCAAGGCGATGACGGTTCGCAAATTCAAAACAACTCAAAAAAAAGGGAAATGAATCAATGAAAACAACCATCCTGATGCTGATTACTGGAGCCGCGCTGGCGTTGGCCCAGCATGATCATGGCGACCACGGTAAAGAGATCACCATGACCAGTCTGGTGATCGACACGGGCTGCTACATTGCACACAACAGCAAGGGCGAGAAGCATGAAAGCTGCGCCAGAGCTTGCGCAAAGGCCGGAGTTCCGCTGGCGCTGCTGGATGAGGCTAGCGGTACGATCTACATCCCGGTAGCAACAGACCATAAGAATCAGAACGAGAAGCTGATGCCTTTTATCGAGAAGAAGGTCAAGGTTACCGGAACGATGATGGAAAAAGGAGGAGTCAAGGGTTTCTCAATCAAGACAGTGGAGGCGGCAAAGTAGTTGCGATTTCAATGTATGGGATTGGCTTGGCAAGCAACTGAGATTCGGGATCTTGGTAGCTTAGCCTCCATTCGATATTCACGCAGTCAATCACCGGCACAGCCGGGAGTCTAAAGGAGACTTGTCATGGAACAGATCAACAAACAACGCCGAACGTTTACGGTATCGGCCCTGATCGGCGAAGTTACAATTCTATTACACTGTCTGACTTACGCAGAACACTGCAAGAAGGCGGCGCAGACGATGAGGGATATGGCGGCTATGCATGAGGAAATGGCCAAAAAGGTGAAATAGAGTTGGCGACACTCCGGATGAAGGCACATGCTTTCAACCGGAAATCTGGCGTAGGGTCTGGATTGCGGGTTCGTCTAGCCTTTGAATTGGACTGTGCCCATCATTCCAAGGTCTTCATGGTCCAAAATGTGGCAATGGTACATGGCAATTCCGGCGAATTCGCGGAATGCGCTTCGGACGCGAACCCTGAATCATTACTTCCGCTCTTTCCCCGGGTACAAGCAACAATTCGTCCAATGCCTGTGGTTGTGGCAATGCTCCTCCATCTGAGGCAATTTTATAGAGGGTGTGGTCTTCCATCTGGAGGCGATAGAAACGACTGCTTGATGCGTTGATCAGTCGCAGACGTACCCACCCCTGCTCATCGCTCAAGCAGCTTCAAGCTTGTGAACGGTCCTGGCTACGTCATCGCCAATAGCGCGGATAGCGACACGGAGATCGAAGTCGGACTGGAGGTTCAGCCAGGTTTCCGGGGAGACACCAAAATAAGCACCCAGGCGCAGGGCAGTGTCGGCGGTGATTGATCTGTTGCCGTGAACAATGGCGTGGATACGATTTGGAGGGACGTGCAGATCTCTCGCGAGCCTGTTGATGCTAATCGCGTGCGGTTTCATAAAGTCCTCGAGGAGTATTTCGCCTGGATGAATGGGGTCGAGTAGTTTTGGTTTCGAATTCATGGGAGCCTCAGTACAGGGATTGGATCAGGGTTCGCTGCGCAGGGTGACGAGGTCGTAGCCTTCGGGTGCTTTGAACTGGAACAGTTCGGCCGCCAGGGGAATGTTGCGTTGCTCCGAGCGGAAGGCGTAGGACATGCTGGAGCCGTCTCTTCCCGTTACTGTGACCAGACTGAGGCGGCCGTCAGGTTCGGCGAAAAACTCGACGTACTCGTAGGGGGACTTGGCGCTCTTAGGGTAGGCTTTGATCTTCCATTGGGGGCCGGATTGAGAGTGCTCAAAGCGGTTGAAGTCCCGGGCGAAGTCGAGTTTGCCGAGGAGGAAGGCGAGCGGGGCACGGAGGTCGTCGGAGGCTTTCATCGGCCTGACTTCGACTCGCTTGGCTGAAGGGGTGACGTAATGAATCGTTTTGCCGTCAGAGAGGAAGAGCTTGCCGTTGGGTTGTGAATATTCCCAACGCATCTGGCCGGGTTTACGCAGATAGAGAGTGCCGCGCTCGGTGACGCGGCGGCCTTGAGCTACGGCCATGGTTTGTTCAAATTCGCTCTTGAGAGTTTTGGTGGTGTTGTAGCGTTCTTCGACTCGCTTGAGGACAGTGGTCAGGTTGTCCTGGGCTTGAGCGGAGAGGAAAGCTAGGGTGATAAGCGGGAGATACGCCATGATTGATCGCTTTGTAGATGATAGTGCAGACGGTCGTGGAGCCGGCCAGGGCGGCCCTGCCAGAATTCAATTTCGACCGGCCGCAGAAGGTAGCCGCCCCAAAAAGCTGGCATCGGAACTGGCTGGCCTTCGAAGCTCTGTTCATAGAGACGTCTGGCGGCTTCTAGCGTTTCGCGGCTTTCGATGACTGTGGACTGGTTGCTGGCCCAAGCACCGATTTGCGAGATGCGTGGCCGCTCGCGGAAGTAGATTTCGCTTTCTTCGCGAGTGAGCTTTTCAACGGTACCTGAGGCGCGGACCTGGCGCTCGAGTTCTTTCCAGTGAAAGCAAATGGCGGCTTTGGGGTTGGTGTTGAGATCGCTGGCCTTTTGGCTGTCGTAATTGGTGAAGAAAGAGAAGCCGCGCGTATCGAGCGCCTTGAGAAGGACCATGCGGACGGTGGGTTCACCGGCAGGGGAGACAGTGGCTAGTGACATGGCGTTCGCTTCGAGGAGCTTTGTGGACAGGCAGTCATCAAACCAGCGATGGAATTGGGCGATGGGATTTGAGAGAGCATCGGTTTCGACGAGGCCGTTCATCTGGTAGTTTTCGCGAAGTTCGGCAAAGGGGTTGGTGGACACGTGGTTTCTTTCAGTTTAGAAGCTGGGATTGACGATGAAGCCATCGGGTGGATGGCCGAGGAGGTTGTTTCTCGACAGGCCCCAGTACCAGAAGTGGGCGGCAATATAGGCGCAGAGGACGGCGTCGAGTTGATCTTCGCATGACTTGAGCTGGGCGAGGGTGTCGCCGAGGGGTGGGAGATCTTGGGGCTTGAAGCATGGGTGGTGGTGACTGAGCCGAGTCGCGAGGAGTTCACGGAATTGGGCAAGGGCGATTTTGCGGGTGGCGAGTTTTCCTTTTTTGTAGGGGAGAATTTGTGGGAGGTTGAAAAGGCGGATGGCGGCAGAGTGAGGGTAAACCTCAAAGAGGTGGTTGGTTTGAGATTGACGAGCGGTGGGTGGAGTGGTTAAGAAGCCTTTTTGGGTTAGGGCATCAACAAAGGCGAGGACCTTGGGGACGAAGGGCAGGCGCAAGTTGACCGGGTAGCAGCCGGCACGCTGACGGGAGAAAAGCTCGTGGGCAGCACGGTCGGCCTGACGCATGCCTGAAGGGTTGCGGATGATGACAGGAGCGTCGAGGCCAATCCAGGCGGTGTGGTTGGCAGGGATCGCGTTAAGTACCTCGTGGTGGGTGTCGAGACGGGCGAGATGGGTGAGCTGAAGGCGCTTGCCGTCCCATATGAGGGAGGCAAAACCACTGGGTTTACCGGTCCAACCGAGGTCGATTCCGTAGAAGTGCACACGCTGTTAGATGACAGGACTTGCAATTCGCTATAATTTAGAAGCGTTTGCCTGTGAGAGGCGAACAGCGGCACCCCCCGCCACACCACAATTGTTCAGGAGTTTGCATGTTTGATCTGTTCCGGCGCAAGGATACCAACTTGCGTATTGTTCTTGGAGTCCTTTTGGGCCTCGTTGCTCTGTCGATGGTCGTAACCCTGATTCCAGGATTTGGCTCTAGCGGTTTTGGTGGAGGTCCCGGTGACGAGACAGTAGCGCAGGTTTGCGGAGAGCCGGTGACGGCGAAAGAAGTGCGCCTAAAGGTGCAACAGATGTTGAACCGTCAGAGCCTTCCGCCGGAGAGCGCGGCGATTTTCATTCCGCAGTTTGTCGATCAATATGTCGCCGTAAAGGGTGTAGCCTGCTATGCCAACGAGACTGGTCTGGTAGCTTCCGATAAGGATGTAGCGACGAAAATCCAGAAGGATGTTCCGGCATTGTGGCAGGAAGGCAAGTTTGTGGGCCGTCAGATGTACGAAATGATGCTGAAGCAGACTGGGCTGACGATTGCCCAGTTTGAAGACAGCATGAAGAAGGACATCGAGACGCAACGCTTGCGCACCTTGATGCTGATGAGTGCCGTGGCAACGCCCAAAGAAGTGGAAGATGCTTTCCGCGACTCCGAAGAGCGGATCAAGCTGGATTACGTGGTGATCGATCCGGCAGAGGTGGGCAACGGCATAAAGATCGCGGAAGCGGAATTGCTTGCAGATTATGAGAAGAACAAGGCAACTTTCAGATTGCCTGAAGCACGCGTGGTGAAACTCTATGTGCTGGATGGAAGTGCAGTGCAGGCTTCGATGCAAGTGACTGAGGCAGAATTACGGCGCCTGTACACAGAGAATCAGGAAAACTTCCGATCGCCGGAACAATCAAAGGTTCGTCACATTCTATTTGGCACCAAGGACAAGCCTGAAGCAGAAGAGGCGAAGATGCGCACGCTGGCAGATTCGGTCTATAAGCAGCTTAAGGCTGGGGCCAAGTTTGAAGACATGGTGAACAAGTATTCCGACGACAAGGGTTCAAAGTCCAACGGTGGTTCCGTAGGATTTATCACTCGCGGCCAGACGGTGAAGAATTTTGACGAGTATTCGTTTACCGGCCCTTTGAACACTTTGAGTTCTCCGATCAAAACGGAGTTTGGGTTCCATTTGATCGATGTGCAGGAACGAAAGCCTGCCGCAATGAAGACCTTCGAAGAAGTTCGTGGAGCACTTGAGGCAGACTTGCGCCAGTCCAAGAAGAGCGATGGCCTGGGTAAAGCTGCAGACCAACTGCGTGCCGAACTGATCAAGAGCCCGACTCAGGTGCCTTCTATTGCCAAGCAATATGGGCTGACTCCAGCGCAGTTTGAGTATTCATCCGATGGGACGGCTGTGCCTGGCCTGGGCCCGAAGCCGGAGCTATTTGCACTGGTGAAGAACTTGAAGAAGGGGGAAGTGTCAGATGTATCGACGCTGGGACCGGAACGTTTGGCAGTGCTTGCAGTGGATAGCATTACGCCGAGCCGTCAATCGACCTTTGAAGAGGCCAGAAATTCCATCATGAGCAACAAGTTGATTACGGAAAGAATCAAGCTCGTAGAAGTACAGAAGCAAAAAGGCATCAACCTGATGAAGACAGCCAACGGCGATCTGGCGCAAATCGCCAAGGAATTGGGACTGACCGTCAAGCAGACACAGGAATTCAATCGTCAAGGGTTTGCCGACGGGATTGGCCCAGCGTCTGCGGTCATCGAAGCATTCAATCGGACACCGGGCCAACTAGCTGGGCCTACAACGGTGGACGGCAAATGGTTTTTCGTCAAACTTATAGATAAGAAACAAGCCGACATGAGTCAACTGCCAGCCAGGCGTTCAGAGATTGTCAACATGGTAAAGAACCGTAAGGCATCAGAGCGGGCTGACATTTTTGAAGAGACCCTTGTCAAGCGTCTGGTAAATGACGGCAAGATCAAGATCAGTGAAGACGTCAAGAAGCGCATTGCTGCCAGTTACGGCGGCTAGCTAATTCGGTCGAGCTTCAGGAATTCCTGGATCTGTTCATGGTCGCAATCTTCGAGCCCCTCGACGGGGCCGAAGTATGCGACGTTTCCTTCACTTAAGAACACAACACGGTCAGCGACTTTGCGCATCAGTTCGAGGTCGTGTGTCACGACTACGCTGGTGAGGCGGAGCTGCATCTTGAGGCGCAGCATGAGATTGCCGAGGTGGTTGGCCATGATTGGATCGACCATGGTGGTGGGCTCGTCGTAGAGCACGCATTCCGGTTGAGCGGCAAGGGCACGAGCGATCGCGACGGCCCGGCGATGGCCAGTAGAAAGA
>CAZZGS010000156.1:877-8828 GCA_964653845.1 uncultured Bryobacter sp. | reverse complement strand
GACTCAGCCTTGGCGAGAGTACCGAATTTCAGGTCGACAATAATGGCTTCTTTTTTCATTTCCATCAAGATTGTTGTCGCGGGATCGAAACCGACGGCTTCCGCCACGAGGGCGAAGGGGGAATTGCCCAATACCTTGATTGAATACTTGCCTTCGGCGTTGGCAACTGTCTTTTGCTTCAGGCGACCCAAGCCGTCAGTGACCTTTACAACTGCATTTGGAACTGCTCGCGATTGCGTGTCAAGAACAGTGCCAGTAACTTGCGTTTCAGTAAGACCTTGAGCGAATACATAATGAGTAATAATTATCAACAATGATAAACGGATTAAGTTTCCAAATACAGCCATGACTTAAAGCTAACAGCAGCTTTCGACAAGCCGCAAGAATCCTTACGAGAGGGTTAAATATCTCCGCGAGCGGGCAAAATCAGCCGACCGACGGCTGAGCCTGGAGCCTCTACATACCCGAGTCGATTAAAGAATTCATAGGTATCGCCTCTGTAGAGAGTCTGCTCAAACCAAAGGCAGCGACGTCCCTCGAGGAATCCGGTGGAGGTATTCAAGAGGCCGGCAGCACCCGGCTGGAGGCGCAGCAGTTCGGCGTCTTGGCCTTGTACGTTTACCGCTCGAATAGTTTGTTCGGCCCCGGCAATATTGAGAAAAAAACGCTCGCGCCAAAGCTGATAAATGGACCCGGCGAGATCTGATTCGTGAAGGCCGGGGCATAGTCCAGCTACAAAATGCCGTCTTTCGAGAATGACGGGGAGGCCATCGGCGAGGCGGAGCCGTTCCACGAAGTAGACCGGCTCGTGGTTGAGTTCGAAAATTCCTGCTTCGATGTATTTGAGCTGGAGAACGCGGGTCTCAGGCTTGCGTCCGAGCGATTCGACCATGGCTGTGAAACTGGTGAGGCTGCGCAGGTTGTAGTCGAGAGTGCCCCGGCGGACGAAGGTTCCAATGCCTTTGCGGAATTCGAGGTAGTGCTCGGCGACGAGATTGGCAAGCGCTTTGTTGGCAGTGATTCGGCTCACCGAGAATCGTTCGGCAACCTGACGCTCGGTAAGGAATTTGTCGCCTTCGCTGAAACCGCCGCTGTTGAGCAATTCCCGCAACGAGGCGTTTAATTGCTGATAGATGTGACCGGCCACGGCTACATTTTATCCGCTGTGGCCAAAATAGTTTCGAAAAATGGCGATTCTTCTTCGCGGTGTACCACCGCAATGTCGATGGATCGGAAGCGGGCTTTCTTCATCATCTCGGCCAGTTCTACCTGGGAGAAGCCAAGCCAGAGGTCGGCATAGAGATCGCGAGCTTCTTCGAAGTTGTGGCGATTGAGGTCGAGGACAAAGAGCTTGCCACCGGGACGCAATACGCGATGGGCATCCTTTAGAGCATTGAGCGGATGAATGGCGTGGTGGAGGCTTTGACTGAAGAGGGCGAGGTCGACGGAGTTGTCATCGAGGGGAAGTTCTTCGAGGTCGCCGAGGCGGTATTCGAGGTTCTTCACGCCAGCCTTGGCTGCGGCTTCACGCCCGTAGGCAATCATTTGTTCAGAGTTGTCGACGGCGATCACACGTTCGGCACCCTGGGCAAGCAATAAGGATAGAGTGCCCTCGCCAGCGCCGATGTCAACGATTCGCATGGGGGGCAGGAGTTTGAGCAACATGTCTGCCAGAGCCTTCCAGGATCGCCCGGGAACGTAGTGGCGACCGAAGCGACCGGCCAGTTCGTCGAAATAGGCGCGCACTCGATCCTTGCGTTTCTTCAGTGTCAGCGAAAGGCCACTATCATCGTCCAAAGATTCGCTAATTTCCTGGGAAGTTTGTTCGATAAGGTTTGTTACAGTTACATCGCCCGTATATCGATAGAGATGTTTTTGCCCGCTCTTGCGCAAGTCCACCAGGTTGGCCTGCTTGAGTTGAGCGAGCGACATGGAGATTCGGCTTTGGCCCATGCCGAGGATTTCCTGCAATTCAGCTACGCTCAGTTCTTCCTGCATCAGCAAGCGGAGGATGCGGAGGCGAGACTCGTCGCCGAGCAATTTGAGACTTTTGAGGAGAGCAGCCATGGGTCGTAAAAAGAGTGTATCAATAAATCATGATGAGTACAAAATTTGTGTTATGCTCGAATCATGTCTGCAACCGCAACCAAAATTGCGACCGAATATAAGGTCGCTGACCTCGGCTTAGCCGAGTGGGGCCGCAAAGAAATTTCCGTCTCCGAATACGAGATGCCCGGCTTGATGTCCATTCGAGCCAAGTATGCCAAGGATAAGCCGCTGGCTGGTGTTCGTGTCACCGGTTCGCTGCACATGACGATTCAGACCGCCGTTCTCATTGAGACGATGGTGGATCTGGGCGCAGATGTGCGTTGGGCGAGCTGCAATATTTTCTCGACACAAGATCACGCCGCCGCAGCCATTGCCGCCGCTGGTGTGCCAGTATTTGCCTGGAAGGGTGAAACCCTCGAAGAGTATTGGGACTGCACCTTGAGGGCAGTCGACCATGGCAAGGGTAAGGGCCCGCAGCTAGTGATCGACGACGGCGGCGACGTCACGCTGCTGATCCACAAGGGTTATGAACTCGAAAACGGTTCGGATTGGGTAAACACGCCTTCCGGCTCGCACGAAGAAAAAGTGATCAAAGACCTGCTCAAGAAGGTCTACGCCGAAGACAAGAATTACTGGCATCCGATTGTTGCCGAATGGAAGGGTATCAGCGAAGAGACCACCACGGGCGTTCATCGTTTGTACAAGATGTTGAACGACGGCAAGCTGCTTGTGCCGGCAATCAATGTAAACGATGCAGTAACCAAGTCAAAATTTGACAACCTGTACGGTTGCCGCGAGAGCCTGGCTGACGGCATCAAGCGCGCTACCGATATCATGCTTGCTGGCAAAGTAGCGGTGGTTTGCGGTTATGGCGACGTGGGCAAGGGCTCTGCGCATTCACTGCGCGGCATGGGTTCACGCGTAATCGTAACTGAAATCGACCCGATCAATGCTCTGCAGGCCGCAATGGAAGGCTTCCAGGTCACAACCATCGAAGAGACCATGGGCATCGGCGATATTTATGTCACAACCACTGGCAATGTGGATGTGATCACTCTCGAGCATATGCGCCACATGAAGGATCAGGCGATTGTTTGCAACATCGGCCACTTCGATAACGAAATTCAGGTCGACAAGTTGAACGTAGAGCCTGGTGTGGAACGCCTGAACATCAAGCCTCAGGTAGACAAGTACACTTTCCCCACTGGCAACAGCATCTACATGCTGGCTGAAGGCCGCCTGGTGAACCTGGGTTGCGCAACTGGCCATCCTAGCTTTGTGATGTCTGCCAGCTTCTCCAACCAGACGCTTGCTGCGCTTGATCTGTGGAAGAAGAAGGACGAGTACGCAGTGGGTGTTTACATCCTGCCGAAGCACCTTGACGAAGAAGTGGCGCGCTTGCACCTCGAAAAGATCGGCGTGAAGTTGACCATCCTGACGCCTGCGCAGGCAGAGTACATCGGTGTGCCTGCCGATGGCCCTTACAAGTCGGATCACTACCGCTACTAAGCTGTAGTCAAAAGTAGCAACGCTTGGTTGAGCCGGTCTTCGGACCGGCTCATTTTTTTTGTGGACTCATCAGCGCTTTCAGTTGGCGATAGGCCGATTCTTCGTATTCAAGCTTGAGGCGTTCGCTTCCGAAGAGTTCTTCACGTGAGGGGATGCCACTTTGTGGGCGCAGGCTGCGGCCCAAAAGCTTGGTTGCTTCCTGATCTCGCGGGTCGCGATCAAGAGTGGCTCTAAACTGGTCGGCTGCTTCCTGAAACGAACCTCGCAAGAGTAGGGCGACCCCAAGATTAAAATGATAGGTAGGGTCTTTATCGTCGCCTTCGAGAGCGCGGCGCAGGTTCTCAAGTGCCTCGGGCAGGTTGAGCCTCAACTGGGCGATGCCCAGATTATTCAGTACTTCGCTGAGTGGTACCTCTTTGCTCACGCGCTGAAAAGAAGCTTCAGAGGCTTTGAAGTCTTTTAGACGAAAACGAGCGAGCCCGAGCAGAAAGTTGGCTTCACGAAAGTGGGGGTCCCAGCTCTGCACCTTCTCCAGTTGGAGCGCAGCACTGGAGAGGTTGTCTCGCCGGAAGAGTAACCGCCCGTATTGAAAGGCAGCCTGGGAATAGCGTGCGTCGAGCTTGAGGGCTTGTTGGAAATAACGCTCCTGGACTTCGGGTGTAGTGGCAAGCAATCCGCGGACGTAATTCTCGACAGCGTCGACTCGAATATTGGTTCGAGCCTGAAGAAACTGTTCTTCACTGGGGGCCGACTTCGGCATGGAGCTCTTCA
The DNA here is from genome assembly GCA_964653845.1 of uncultured Bryobacter sp. Lineage (GTDB taxonomy): Bacteria > Acidobacteriota > Terriglobia > Bryobacterales > Bryobacteraceae > Bryobacter. The sequence goes on along the minus strand of CAZZGS010000156.1, from coordinate 4,499 downwards.
AGACCTGCCAGGCAAGATGCGATTGCAGGGAGGCGAGATCTTCGAGCGGGCCCGATTCGGTAAATCTTCCACCGCGCCGGAGATCGCGAACATTGACAGACTCCGCGACGATCTTGAGAGTACCCATTGCCGCAGGGTCCGAGCCGGGAACCAGTTCATAGGACCCGAAGACAAGGTGATCTGCATCCAGGGCCTCGGCCAGTTTCAGCATGCTGGCGCGAGTCCAGGGGCTGTTGGTGCGAAGGGCGAGGCGATTTTCACCCTCTTTGCGATCTTCACGATCGACGACCAAAATTTCCTGACGGACCAATGCTTCCGAGATCGACTCAGCGGCAGATTCGCCGATCCAGTCGAGCGTGGTCTTTGCCGACTGATTAAACAGGGGTATGACCAGCCAAGTCTCAGCAAAGGCGGTGGAGGAGAATGCGGCCGTAAGAAATAAAAAGGCCGATATGCGGCGCATCGCTATCAGCGTAGCATTGCGCGCACATCGGCCACTTCTGTCGGAGGAAAGAAGCTTAGAGACCGGTCTGGGTAGCACCGAAGACCAACTTGCGGTTGGTGCCACCGAGGCGGATTTCCTGAACCTTGTACTTGCCGTCGGCATTGGCGTAGCGGACGGAGGTAGAACCGAACTTGGCATCAGCTTGTTCAGTCTTTACGCTGGCTTCTACTTTCTGTTTGCCTTTGGAGATGACGAGCTTGTCGCCATCGAGTTCCAGGCGGTAGTCACCGGGAGCCAGTTCGGTCCCGTTGACGAAGGAAGGCTGAAAGAACGTGATGTTGTGCTTCTCGGCGGCGCTTGCCACCATCAGTGCGGCGGCAGCAAAGCTGAGCATGAATTTCTTGGTCATTGTATTGTTAACTCCTGAATCTGATCTGTCCCCAGGTCATTGGTATCGTCAAGCCGACTTTAGTAGTTGTCGTTACTTGCGTTACACACCTCAATGTACGAAGGTCGAATCAATTCGTTCCGTCAATGAGAAGAAAAATTGATGACTCAACCAAGAAATTTGTTTAAGAGGGATTCAGACAGGGACTGAACGGCAGGATCTTCGCCAAACCCATCCAGCCAAACAACTTCAGGATCGCGGCGAAACCAGGTCATTTGGCGTTTTGCGTATTGAGCGGTGCGCAGCGCAATGTCGGCAATGGCTTCAGATTCAGTGCATTGGCCCTCGATCAAGGCTTGCGCCTGACGATAACCCACAGATTCCATGGCCTTGGCGGCGGGACCATAGCCTTGATTGCGAAGCTCGCGCACTTCAGCCAACAAGCCCTTCTCGAACATGATGCGGGACCTCGAATCAATTCTCTTACGCAATTCGGCGCGAACCGGATTGAGGCCAAGTTTCAAAATACGAAATCCTTCAAGACGATTTCGCTGCTTTCGGTGCGCCATGACGAGCGGCTGCCGCTCGGCTAGCATCACTTCAAGGGCTCGAATCAACTTATTCACATCATTTGCATGAATCCGTAACGCGCTGTCGGAATCCCAGCAAGTAAGGATTCGGTGGAGAGTACCGGCCCGTTTAGCTTCCAGTTGGTTCAAGCGCTCGCGAATTTCATCGGATCGCTGCGGCCCCGGAAAGAGACCCTCAAGGAGAGCTTTGAGGTAGAAACCGGCACCACCGGTGACGATAGGTAGTTTAAGGCGAGCGGCGACGTCCGTCAGGACAGCCCGGCCGAGGCGAGAGTATTCTCCGGCAGTAAAAACCTGATCGGGGTTGCGCACGTCAAAGAGAAAGTGAGGCAACGATTGTCTTTCAGCCAAACTTGGCTTGGCGGTGCCAATATCCATACCGCGATAGATCTGCAGGGAGTCGCAATTGACGATTTCGCCCGCGAATGTGGTCGCCAGATGGAGCGCCAAAGCGGACTTGCCGCTGGCAGTGGGACCGACGATCACCAAGAGCGGGGATATACTGTTAGACAAATCGGGGAGCGCCTCCAGCGAAGGACCAGTTCAAAAATGCAGAAGTCAGTTCAGATAATTTTGGCATTGAGCCTAGTAGTGTTTTCAAGTAGTGCGGCATGGGCTCAGCAGACTGCGCCCAAACCAGCCAAGACCGATAAAGGCTCAGCGTATTTCAACTATTCGATGGCCCACATCTTCGCTGACTTGGCCGCGTCATCCGGCAACAAGAGCGAATACCTGAACCCCGCCATTGATTATTACAAGAACGCGATCAAGGCGGACCCCTCGGCTGGCTTTATGAGCACCGAGTTGAGCGATCTTTATGTACAGGCTGGACTTGGGAATCGCGCTGTCACTGAAGCTGAAGCAGCGCTTAAGGCAAACCCGAGTGATCTGAGCGCTCGCCGCATTCTCGGTCGCATTTTTGCGCGGTTGATCGGAGACCCGCAGGCCAATCGTGTGCGGGAGGACATGGTTCGCAAGGCGATGGATCAATACCAGAAGATCGCCGATGTCGAACCGAAAGATGTCGAGGCATGGGTGATGCTTGGGCGCCTGAGCAAAGTGGGCCAGGATAACGCCACGAGCGAAAAAGCCTACAAAAAAGTGTTGGAACTCGACCCGGATAACGAAGACGCCTTGACCGGTCTTGCGATGGCGGCGGCTGAAGCTGGCGACGTCACCGGGGCGACAGCGATGCTTGAGAAGGCTAGCTTGAAGAATCCGAACCCTCGTGCGATGGCTCAGTTGGCTGAGATGTATGAGCAGATGAAGGACTTCAAAAACGCCGCCAAAGCTTGGCAGAAGGCCCTTGACCTGAGCGGCGGCAACCCCGAGATCAAGCGCCAACTGGCTAATAACCTGGTGATGAGTGACCAGTTGGACGATGCGGTTCGCGTCTATGAAGAGCTGGTCGAAGATGAGCCGAAGGATTTAGGCAGCGTGTTGCGCCTCTCGCAAATCTACCGCCAAAAGAAGAATTTTGACAAGGCCCGGGACTACGCAAAGAAAGCCAAGGATTTGGACGGCACCAATCTCGATGTTCGGTTCAACGAAGTTGTATTGCTTGAGGCTGAAGGCAAGCCAATGGATGCGATTGCGTTGATGAAGGAGATGCTGACAGCTACGGCTCGCAAAAGCTATCTCCCGCAGGAAAAGACTGCACGGGTCTCATTGCTCGAAAGACTCGGTGTCATGCAGCGCAACTACGAGCAGTTCCAAGATGCAATCAAGAATTTCGAAGAAATCATAACGCTCGACTCGAATTCGAGCAGTCTGATGCAGGCCCAGATTGTCGAAACCCACCGCCAGGCCAAGGATTACCCCAAGGCTGAGGCAACCGTTGACGAGTATTTGAAGAAGAGTCCGAATGATCGTCGCCTACGCCGGCTAAAGGGCGTCTTGTTGAGCGAGGTTGGTAAAGCGGCACAGGGTGCTGAGATGATGACCAAGCTTCTTGATGGCAAAGAAGATCGTGAAACTTATCTCTCGATCGCCTCGATCTGGGAAAAGGGCAAAAACTATGGGGAAATGTCCAAGGCGCTCGACCAGGCAGAGAAGCTCTCGACGACATCGGATGAAAAGGACTCCGTCACTTTCATGCGCGGAGCGATGCTAGAGAAGCAGAAGAATTTTGAGGCGGCCGAAGTTGAGTTTCAGAAAATCCTCAAGTCTGACCCAAACAATGCGGGAGCGCTAAATTAC
>CAZZGS010000156.1:0-867 GCA_964653845.1 uncultured Bryobacter sp. | reverse complement strand
GTAGACAAGAATGTGCGTGTGCCGGAAGGCTTCGCGATGATCCAGAAGGCGCTGGATCAGGACCCGCAGAATGGTGCTTATCTCGATAGCATCGGTTGGGCTTACTATCGCATGGACAAGCTGGATGAAGCAGCCAAGTATTTGCAGATGGCGCTCGAGAAGACCAGCAAGGATCCCACCGTTCATGACCATATGGCTGATGTATTCTTCAAGCAGGGCAAGCTGAAAGAAGCAATCGGATCCTGGGAACGCAGCCTGTCGGAATGGGCTGTTGTTGCACCGAGCGACAAGGACGAGAAAGAAGTTGCCAAAGTACAGAAGAAGCTGGATGGCGCCAAGGTGCGTTTGACCAAAGAATCCAGTGCACGGCCGAAGAAGAACTAGGAGAAGCTGAAAATGAAATCGTTTATCGGAATTGTTTGCATGGGCGCTGGTCTGATGGCTGCCGCCGAATTGAAGCTGGGTAAGCCGCTCACCGTGAAAGAACCCGTGAGCATTGAGAAGATCTACTCTGAGCCTGAGAAGTTTGTTGGCAAGACGGTTGCCGTGAAGGGTAAGATCACTGAGGTTTGTCAAATGATGGGTTGCTGGATGAATCTGGTGGATTCCGCCAGCGGCAAGTCGATTCGGATCAAGGTGAACGATGGCGAGATCGAGTTCCCCAAGAATGGTGCTGGCAAAATGGCTATCGCTGAAGGAATATTGACGAAGATCGAATTGAGCAAGGAACGCGCGATTGCCGAGGCCAGGCACGAAGCCGACGAGATGAACAAGAAATTCGATCCCAAGAGTGTTGTTGGCCCCATTACTCGTTATCAAATTCGCGGAAGTGGCGCAGTCGTGTTGGATTAGCCGCACGGCTGTTGT
>CAZZGS010000155.1:0-8841 GCA_964653845.1 uncultured Bryobacter sp. | reverse complement strand
ACGGACAGCAGCATGAGTTGGGGCGTGACCGGGGATAAGCACGAGGTTGAGTATTCCAGCCGCGGATTGGGTGGGTTCTTTGCCTCGCGTCGAAGGGTCTTTGCCCCGCGTCAGTGGCAGTTGTTGCGGGATATTATACGGTTTAATCGTGAGGCTTCCCGTCTGTTGCGAGAGGGCAAGGCCGACAACATGATGCTTGGGGTCTTTATTGAAGAACGCGGCTATTCGCAAATTTTTCGAGATTACTATCTCTACCCAACGGTGGCCGCGATCTGGTCGACTTCTCCTCGCAAGGTGCTGGAGTTCCCGGCCGCAACCCTGATTCGTTTTTTCGAAAATCACGGACTGCTGACCTTGAATGGGCATCCGCAGTGGAAGGTGCTCAAGGGTGGTTCCAGTGTTTATATCGAGAAGCTGATTGCACCGCTTCAGAGCAGAATTCATTCTGGCAAGGCCGTTGTAAGTGTGGCCCGGGTGGATGGCGGGGTTGAGGTGAAGCGGGATGGGGAAGCGCCTCAGGTCTTTGATCAAGTGGTGCTGGCCTCTCATGCGCCGCAGGCTCTGGCGATGTTGACCGACGCCAGCCCGCTGGAGCGCGAAGTGCTGGAATCGTTCCGGGTTTCCACCAATGAAGCCGTGCTGCATACCGATGTCAACATACTTCCCAAACGCAAAGCTGCCTGGGCTAGCTGGAACTACCGGATTTCCGCCGAACGCGGTGCACCAGCGACGCTGACCTACGACATGAACCGCTTGCAGAACCTCGATACGCAGGAGCGATATCTGGTGACGCTAAACTCGACAGATCGATTGAACCCCAGTAAGATTTTGCGCCGTATGAGCTACCAACACCCCCTCTATACTCTCGATGCGATCCGGGCTCAGGCCCGCTGGGCGGAAATCAATGGCGTCAAACGAGTGCATTTTTGTGGTGCCTATTGGCAGAATGGTTTTCACGAGGACGGATACCGGAGCGCGTTGCGAGTGGCGAATGCGCTGGGAGTGAAATGCGAGATTCTTTAGGCCCAGGGATTTATTCGGGCAGGGTGAGGCACAGGCGATTGAGCCCGGTCGAGCACGGCTTTGAATATACGATGTTCATGGCCTACCTCGATGTGGACCGGATTCCTGAGCTGATGTCCGTGTCGCGGCTGGCTGGCTACGAGAAGGCTGCGCTGGTTTCGTTTCGTGAGTCGGATCATTTTGGCGATCCTTCATTGCCGCTGCGCAAGCGTTTGGAGCAGGATGCCGTCGTAAATGGAGTGAGTTTGCCGGATGGTCCGATCTATCTTCTGACGCATCTGCGCTATGCCGGGTATTGCTTTAACCCAATCTCCCTGTACTACTGCTACTCAAAGGATGGGGGCGAGCCGAAGGTTGTGATGGCTGAAGTTCACAGCACTTTTGGTGAAAGCCACAACTACTGGCTACCTGGTTTGCGCGCTGATGGTGTGACCAAAGAACTGCATGTTTCACCCTTCAATACGATGGACAACGAATACGGATTTCGGCTAACGGCACCGGCTTCCAATCTTGTGGCGCACATCGACAGCTTTCGCCAAGGCCAAAAGTTTTTCGATGCCACGCTGACTTTGGACTGGATGCCCTGGACGGCGAAGAATCTGAAACGGTCGATTCTTGCGTATCCATTCATGACTTTGAAGGTGATTGCAGCGATTCATTGGCAGGCGCTGCAACTTTTCTTCAAGCGGATGCCCTTTGTGCCGCATCCATCCAAGTTATAGAGAGTGATGAGTGTGATGGAACGGAAGCTTTTTGAAAAAATTCTACTGGGACTGAAGGGTGGGCGTTTGACGCTGGCCGAGAACGGTCGCGTCAGTACCTACGGCGATGATTCCCCAGATGCCCTTGAGGCCATGATTGAAGTGCATTCGCCTGAGTTTTACCGGGCAGCCTTGTTTGGCGGAGAGATCGGCATGGGCGAGTCTTACATGGAGGGCCACTGGTCGAGCCCCGATCTGCCCAGTCTGGTGCGGCTTGCGGTGCGCAATCTGCGCGTGATTGATGGTGCCAATCCGATATTCAGCCTTGTGGCCCGGACCCTGGCTCGCCTCGATCACCTGCGCAAGAGCAATACGGTAGAGGGAAGCCGAAAGAACATTCAGGCTCACTACGACTTGTCCAATGATTTCTTCAGGCTCTTTCTCGACAGTGGCATGATGTATTCGTCGGCACTTTGGGAGCGCGAGAACGAGACTCTCGAGCAGGCACAGTGGAACAAGCTGGAGCGGATTTGCCGGGTCTTGCGGCTTGGCCCTGAAGATCATGTTCTTGAGATTGGGACTGGCTGGGGTGGCTTTGCTCTGCATGCCGCCAAGCGCTATGGGTGCAGAGTTACTACAACGACGATTAGCCGCGGGCAGTTTGCTCTGGCCGGGCAACGAGTGAAAGAAGCAGGGCTTGAAGGCCGCATTACTCTCCTGCTAGAAGACTATCGCCATCTACAGGGCCGCTATACAAAAGGCGTGTCAATTGAGATGTTCGAGGCTGTGGGCCTCGATCGTTACGACGAGTTTTTTGCAACCTGGGAACGGTTGCTCGAACCCGGTGCTTCGGTTCTGATGCAGACGATCACGATGAACGAGAAGCAGTTTGCGAGCTACCAGAAAAGCCCGGACTGGATCCAGAAGTACGTTTTTCCTGGCGGGGAGTTGTCGAGTGTGGTGGAGATTCAGAAGAGTCTGGCACGTACCGGCAGCTATCAGTTGATGGATTTGAGCGAGATGGGAACGCACTATGCCTGGACGCTGCGGGAGTGGCGCCGCCGCTTTCAGGACCGCATTGAAACTGTGCGTGAACTTGGCTTTGATGCCCGGTTTATGCGCATGTGGGACTACTATCTGGGCTATTGCGAGGGTGCCTTTCTCGAACGATATATCGGAGTAGCGCAGCTTCTGCTGGTGCATTCGAAGGCGAGTGTCGGAGTCCATGGCGAACCTTGGGCGAAGCTTGGCAGTGCACGTGCAGGTGGCATGTACTCGGAAGGGTGAGTACAATGAAAGTGTTACCTTACATGCGAATTCCTGCGTTCTTAATGTTCTTGACCTGTGCCGTTTTTGCGGCAGAAGTGATTGTGGTGGAACAGATCGTTGCCAAAGTCAATGGCGACATCATCACCAGTACGGATCTGGCGCGCGCCCGCCGGCAGATTATCGAAGAGATGAAAGCTCGCAAAGTGAGTCAGGTCGAAATCGACATGACTCTCGTTACTGCTGAGCAAAATATTCTTCGGGACAAGATCGACAGTTTGCTTCTGGCCAGCAAGGGCAAAGAGATGAGCATCAGCGTCGACGGTGAAATTAGCAAGTACATTGCCGATCTCATGGTGAAGACGAAGATGGCAAATCAGGAAGACCTTGCCAAGATGATCGTTGAGCAGACCGGCCAGACCTTCGAGGACTGGAAGAACGAAATGCGCACGAACATGATCACCCAGCGCGTGGTGCGGCAGGAAGTGGGCGGTAAGCTCACTATCAAAAAGGAAGAAGTCGCCAAGTATTATGAAGATCACAAGACGGAGTTTATGCGTGAGGAAGAAATCTACTTGCGCGAGATTCTGTTTTCCAGTGAAGGCAAGAGCCCTGCCGAAGTTGCCGGTCTGGAAAAGAAAGCTAAGGATACGGTTGCCCGCTTGCGCAAGAACGAGAAGTTCAACGTATTAGTTCGCGAGTTGAGCGATTCCCAAACCCGAAATGAAGATGGCGACATCGGCTGGATGAAGAAGGGAATGCTGAACAAGCAGATCGAAGACCTTGTGTTTAAAGGGCAAAAGGGCTTCGTCACCGATCCGATCAAGCTGCCCAATGGCTGGTTGATTCTGCGCGTGGAAGATTTCCATTTGGCCGGGCAGGCCGAAATTGAACAGGTAGAGAACGAGATTATGGAGAAACTCTATATGCCCCGTTTTCAGCCTCAGATGCGCGAATATCTCACCAAATTGCGTATGAACGCTTTCCTTGAAATCAAAGAGGGCTTTCTCGATTCCGGTGCCGCACCGGGCAAGAACACTGCCTGGACTGACCCCGCGCAGTTGAAGCCCGAGACGGTTTCTAAAGAAGAAGTTGCCAGCCGCCGCCGAATGAAGCGCGCTCTTTGGGTGGTTCCGATTCCGGGAACCAAAACCAGCGCTACGTCAAAGTCTCAGTCCGTTAAATAGAGTTTTTAGAGAGGCATGAATCCTAAGGGGATCGTGCGGGTTCGCGTCCATGAAAAGTCCATTCGTCAACGAGTTCGAAGCGAACTCCGATATCACTGCTGTCTTGCTGGTTCTTGCCAAGGACGTACGTCAGAAGAAGTCTGGTGAACCCTATCTGTCGCTCACGCTGGGTGATCGTAGCGGCGACATCGATGCCAAAATGTGGGACAACGTCGAGGATATCCTGGATGGGTTTGACCGCGATGACTTTGTGCGGATCCGGGGGCGGGTGCAGATTTTCCAGAACCGGCCGCAGTTGACCGTGCATCGTTTACAGAAGCTCGAAGATCGCGAAGTGGATCTTGGGGACTTCTTCCCTGTTTCAGGCCGCGGCCTGGACGAGATGTGGGCTGAACTGATGGTGCTGGTTGAGGGGATATCGAATCCTCACCTGAAGGGCCTACTATTGGCGATCTTTGCGGACGCCGAGATTGCGCGAATGTACCGGATTGCGCCGGCAGCGAAGACCATTCACCATGCCTGGCTTGGTGGCTTGCTTGAGCATGTATTGAGCCTGGCGCACTTGGCCCGGCTGACAGCTGCCCATTACCGCGAAGTGGATCTAGATCTGTTGCTCACTGGTGTGGTGCTGCACGACATCGGAAAAATCTACGAGCTCAATTATGAACGGGGATTTTCTTATTCAACCGAAGGCCAACTACTGGGGCACATCATCATTGCCCTGCGCATGATTGACGCCAAGTTGAGCGGTTTGCCTGATTTTCCTCCACGCCTTCGAACGCTGATCGAACACATGGTGGTGAGCCATCATGGTGAACTGGCTTACGGGAGCCCGAAAACCCCTATGTTCCTCGAAGCGCTTTTGCTGCATCATCTGGATAATCTCGATTCAAAGATGGAATCGATGCGGCAGCATGTTCGGAAGGACAAAACCGTTGCTGGTGTCTTCACAGGCTTCTTGCCCTCGATGGAGCGAACTGTGCTCAAAAAGGATAAATTCCTGCTGGACGAGGCGGATCTTCCGGTTCAGCCAGTTGAAAAGGTGGAGAGCCCGGCACAAGCACGCCCCAAGGACAATGGATCGCCTTTCGCCGACAAGCTAAAAAAGGCGTTATTTTAGACTTGGGCGTTACCCGGCATTCGCAGCCCAAATCTCTGCCCCCGAATCTACCAAAATCGGTAGAAAGTGCTTCCAAATCTTATATTTGCAATCATTTCTCATATACCCGCGCTAAATTCAAATTAAGTTTTACCGAAGCGTCACATTGTCTTTGAAGATGACCAATAGACCTGCTAGGTTGGATTTAGAAAGGAGTCTTATGACAAGCCTAAGCAAATCGATTTTGACTCTCCTGGTTCTGTTTTGCGCACTGTTGAATACTTCCAGCGCACAAACCATTACCGGGACATTTACAGGAACATTAAGTGACGCATCAGGCGCAGTCCTGCCTAAGGCCAAGGTATCGGCCACAAATATTGCGACCAATATCGCCTACACCGCCACCTCTAACGAAGCAGGTATTTACAACCTGCTCTTCCTCCCCATCGGAGACTATCGTCTGGCGGCCGAACTGCAGGGCTTTAAAAAGTCCCAGCTCGGACCCTTCAAGATTGAAACCAATCAGATTGCTCGCGTCGACATCAAGCTCGAAGTCGGCGATGTCGGCCAGTCCGTCGAAGTAACGGGCATCGCCCCAATCCTTCAGACAGATTCAACCGACACTGGCCAGAACCTCTCGGCTGAAAAGCTCACCTCTCTTCCTTTGAAGAGCCGCAACTTCGTCTCCCTGACCCTTCTGATCCCGGGTGCTGTCTCCCCCAACCCCGAAGGCATGAACTCACGCCTCGGCGCTCGCCCTTACGTCAATGGCAATCGCGAGCAGACCAACAACTTCATGCTTGACGGTGTGGACGTAAACGACTCGATCGACAATCGCGTCGGCTATTCGCCCAACGTCGATGCATTAGAGGAAATCAAGGTTGTTACCGGCAACGCTGCTGCTGAATTCGGCAACGCCGGCGGCGCCGCCGTCGTGATGATCATGAAGAGTGGCTCCAACCGCTTCCGCGGAAACCTCTTCGAATTCATGCGCAACAACGTTCTCGATGCTAACGGATTCTTCCGTAACCGTACGGTCGCTACCGCCAGGCGTCAGGATCTGCGCCAGAACATCTGGGGCGGCACCTTCGGTGGCCCCATCCTCAAGGACAAGCTGTTCTTCTTTATAAATTACGAAGGCACCAAAAGGCGTACCGGCGGGCCCACAACGGCGGCAGTAGCCCCGGCGGCCTGGCGCAATGGAGACTTGAGCGCCTTCCCCAACACCATCGTTGATCCCACCAACGGCCAGCAGTTCCCCGGCAAGCAGATCCCTGCTTCGCGCTTCAATCCGGTGGCCCGCGCCCTCTTTGCCAATGCTGCTCTCTATCCTCTTCCCAACCAGACTGGCTTCGGTCCCCTCGGCCAAAGCGGCAACTACGGCTCGTCATTCCGCAATACCCTGAACAATGATCAGGGCGACGTGAAGATCGATTGGCGGCCCAACTCAAAGGACGCCTTTTCGGGTCGCTACTCTCGTGGTTTTTATGAGACCTTCGGTAGCCAGGCTGCCCTGCCGGTCTTCATGACCAGCGGCACAGAAAACCCCACCCAGTCCTTCGTCCTAAACTGGAATCGTACCATCAGCCCGAGCATCGTCAACGAAGCCCGCGCTTCCTTCTCGCGCATTGTCATTAACGACCGTCCGATCGACTGGTCTGGCCAGCTCGGCGCCGATGGCAACCAACGGCTTGGCATCCCGGGCGGTCAGCCCTTCGCCGGCATCAGTTCCATCGGTCTCGGTGGCGGTTTAAGCCCCATCGGTTCTTCCGGAGTTGCTAGCAGAACTTCGGACAACAAGTTCATCTACTACAACAACCTCACCTGGCAGAAGGGCAAGCACCTCATCAAGATGGGCGGCCAATTCATGCGTTACCAGCAGAACCGATACTACTCCGGTAACAACGGCGTTCTCGGTTTGTTCCGCTACAACGGAACCTACTCAGGGCTTGACTATGCCGACTTCCTCCTCGACGCCCTCAACGGCAAAGGCCGCGGCGCTCTCACCGGTTCCTGGGGCCATCGCTTCTGGCGCTCGGCTCTATTTTTCCAGGACGATTACAAAGTTGCCAGAAACTTCACCCTCAACATTGGTCTCCGTTGGGAATACATGCAGCCCATCTATGAAGTCGCCGATCGTCAGATCAACGTCAACACATTCACCGGCGCGCTGGTTCGCCCCGGCGGTGAATACGGTCGCGCTCTCTACAATGGGTACAACAAGCAGTACATGCCCCGCATCGGCTTCGCCTGGACTCCAGGCATGTTCGCCAATAAGATGGTTGTGCGTGGCGGCTATGCCTACCAGAGCTTCATGGAGGGCACCGGTGCCAACCTGCGCCTCCCGCTCAACCCGCCGCTCTTCGTCGAGTCCGACATCACCTACGACCCGCGCACCCCAAGCAGCATCCGCACGGGCTTTGCCGACGTCCAAACTGCGAACATCACCCTCGACATGCCCAGACCTGCTGGAGTAACCACTCCCCAGCTTCAGGGCCGCGCCTGGGATCTCAACCTTCGTCCGCAGACTACCTCACAGATGAACTTCACCATGGAATACCAATTCGATAGTGCCACCTCGATCTCGGCCGGTTATGTAGGACAAAAGGGCACCCACTTGGTTGCTCCTGTCGAAGCCAACCAGCCCCTACCTGGCTCTGGTGCTTTCGCATCCTGGGCTCCGCTCAATGACCGTCGTCCGCTCATTCGTGCTTTGCCCAACCTTGGCAACATTGCCCGCACTGAGTCTTCGGCTACCATGGACTATCATTCGCTGCAGGTTTCCGGTCGCCGTCGTCTCAAGAGCGGTCTTGAGTTCATTGCTGCCTACACCTACGGCAAGACTCTCACCGACAACCTCGGCTACTACGGTTCAGTCTTCACCCAGGGCGAAGGCGCCTACTGGCAGAATGCTTATGACCGCCGCAGCAACCGTGGCCCGTCCTTCTTCGACATCCGCAACAGCTTCACCATCGGTGGTCTCTACAACCTCCCTATGGGAAAGAATGCGAAGTGGAACTTCAATGGCAACAAGTTCGCTGACGCCGTCCTCGGCGGTTGGGGCTTGAACTACAACATGGCCGCCCGTTCTGGTCTGCCGATCACCGTTCGTGGTCAAGACCGTACGGGTCAGGCCGTTCGTGGCAACGTCCGTGCCAACTACTACAAGAGGTTGACCGTTGACGAATCTGCCCGCAACGTGGACAACTGGTTTGGCCTTCCGGTCAGCGCCACCGATCCCTCGGTCCGTCAGAGCGTTTTCTGTCTTACCCCGGGTGCCAACAATGGCAACTGCGCTTACGGCAACCCTGCCGACGGCCAGTTCGGCAATGCTGGAATCGCAACCGAACGTGGTCCGAGCTTCTTCAACGTCGACTTCTCTATCGGTAAGCGCTTCGCCATCACGGATCGTCAGTACCTCGAATTCCGTACGGAATTCTTTAACGCTTTAAACCACGTTAGCTTCGCACCTCCGGGAGCGAATCTCACCAACGTTGCCGCCTTCGGCACCATTGGTGCACAGGTCCAGAGCCCGCGCAACATCCAGTTCGGTTTGAAGTATTTC
>CAZZGS010000154.1:0-8861 GCA_964653845.1 uncultured Bryobacter sp. | reverse complement strand
GCGGAGGATCTGGGGGAGTATTTTGCGGCGATAGAAGAAGTGCGCCGAATGGGATTTGAGCCTGACGAAGTGCCGCATGAGCGGTACTCTGGAGAAAAGAGAATAAAACAGTGACTTCTGACCCGATGTTTCTAAAAATCCTTTCACACCCGGTTTTTGTGAATTTGAACTTTCACATGCCGATGATCATTGACCTGTCGCACCCTGTAATCATGCTGAGTGGCGAGAATGGCAGTGGCAAGAGCACCTTGCTGCACTCGATCTTCTACGCCATGAAGGGCGAGCAGGTAGATGGATTCGTCTATCGCCTCGATACCGGCAAGCTAGCGCTGGGTAAGCCTTATCTGTTTGATGCCGAGCAACACAACCCGCGGATGCAACTGGAGCTGTTTCAGGACAACCCGCAGATGCTCGAATTTTTGCAGATGGCCAGCCACGGACAGGTGATGCTGACGATGTTCCGCGAGAACTTTCCGAGCCTGCCGGAAGGGACCGTGCTGATTCTCGATGAGCCGGAGATGGCGCTATCGGTGAGCAACCAACGGCGCATATTGAAGATGTTGCTGGAACTGGCCGACCAGAAGAAGTTCCGGATCATCTGCGCTACGCATTCACCGGTGTTGCTCGATTCCCCTGAGACCTACGTGATCAACCTCGACAACTATACGAACAAGAACGTAGCCGACAACACGATGGGTGTGCAGGGGGCTTCGACTTTGCAATGATCTCAATCGCCGGTTTGCTGTTGCTGGGAGTTTTGCCGCCTGGAGTGGTGGTGGATCATGAAGCGGCGGCGAGCCGAAGCTACATCGGGTCGCCTTCGATTGTGCGCTGTCGCGATGGGGCTTATGTGGCAACGCACGATTTCTTTGGACCCGGGTCTACGCAGAGTGTCTCTGCGCTCACCCGGGTTTTTCGTTCTGAGGATCGCGGGAAAGCCTGGAGACGGACTGCGGAGTTGAAGGATCAATTCTGGTCGAACCTCTTTGAGCACCGCAAAGTCTTGTATCTGATGGGGACGACCTATGAGTATGGGAGAGTGGTGATCCGCAAGTCTGTGGACTGCGGAAAGAACTGGAGTGAAGCCTCGTACCTGACTACAGAAACCGGCTATCACACGGCCCCGGTGCCGATTGCAATTCATGAGGGGCGGATCTGGCGTGGGATGGAATGGCACCCGGAGGGGAAGTGGGGATTCTTTGAGGCCTTAACGGTGAGTGCATTCGTGAAGGCGGATCTGATGCAGGCGTCGAGCTGGACATTCAGCCCGCGGCTGAAGTTTCCGAAGGCGAACGCGCCGGTTGGGGATCATTGGCTGGAAGGCAATTTGATTGTGGCGCCCGACGGCCGGCTTGTGAATGTGTTGCGGGTAGCCAACCGCGAGTACGCGGCGATCTTGCGCGACGGCAAGACCGAGTTTGTGGTGTTTCCAGGTGGAGCGAAGAAGTTTACGATTCGCTGGGACAAGAAGACGAAGCTGTACTGGACGCTGTCGAACCCTGCGCTCGAAAAGTATCCGTTGTCGGCGGAGAACCCTGCCTCAGTGCGGAATACGCTGGTGCTGATGTCCTCACCGGACTTGAAGAATTGGACCGTAAAGCGAAATGTGCTGGAGCATCCAGACCCGCTTAAGCACGCCTTTCAATATGTGGACTGGCAGTTTGAAGGCAAGGATCTGATTGTTGCCTCGCGGACGGCCTTTGATGATGAGACCGGAGGAGCCCACCGAGCACATGACGCGAACTATTTGACATTTCACAGGGTGGTCGCGTTTAGGGAATAGGTTTAGGCTGCAGTGGTTGGACGAGAACCAAGTTGGATCGCGGCTCTGCAGGTGTCTGGATTTGAAAGCCGGCATGAACCAAGGCTTTTTCGATCCAAGTCAATTCATGTTTAGACTTTAGAAGCCAGAACGGGGTCTTTCGTGAGATGAGATCGGACAAAGCAAGAAGATTCCCGTTGATGTGCATATAAGAACTACCGAAGCGGAGCGCAGAGTCAATGCCGTCTGAACCCGTATATTTGATGGCCAGAGAGGGTTCGGCAACGAAGAGCAAGTCCTTGGCAAGTTCGGGCTTGGCGTAGAAGTGAAGCGGGAGAAAATCGAGTCCATTAGCGAAGACGATGGGAGCAGATTGTTGTTTTTGCGAGAGAAGGGTTTGAGAACTGGGACGCTGGTTGGACTGCTGCCTGAGTTCTTTGGCCTGAGTGTAACTATGCCAAGAGAAAAGAAACATGGGAAGTGTCAGGAAAGCGGCTTGCATCACTTTGTTTGAACGTTGAAACAGACTATTGAAGGAGCAGCCCATGAGGATGCTGGCACCGATCGTGGCAATGAGGGCGTACCGTGTCATTGTGGCCGACCTCATGACTTCTGTAATGACAAAAATGACGGCAGGAGCAAACAGGAAGCAAGTTGCCAGCACGGTTTGACGATTTATATTCGCAGTGATTTTGGTCTTGATTCGGCTTTGAAAAAGGATGTCCGATACCACCCAAAGCACCAACAATACAATGAAGCAAAGCACCACTTTGCCGATTACAGTCAACATGGATTGATAAAGCGGGGTGTGGAAGATGATGTTGTCGAAGGTAACTCCTTTCGACGCCTTCACGATTGGGCCATAGCTGAGTGTAATTACTGAAGTGGCCAAGACAGCCAGGATGGCCTTGATGTCGATCCACTTGGACTTGTATGAGTCAAAGAGGATGGCAATCAAGAAGCAGGGAATCAGGACAACGGCCCACATGTGTGACAGGAGCGCTATCGATAGTGAAAGGAAGATGCCAGCATAACGCCAGGGGCTGGATGATTTAGTGCAATCCCAAAAGTACCAGGCAGAGGTTGCACCAAACATAACGAGACTATAGGCACGAGCTTCTGAGAAGTATGCCAAGGCTTCTGTGTTGATGAAGAAGAGCATTGTCCAGACGCCAGCCCAGGGGTTTCTCTGGACCGCTTGGATGATGAAGAGAAGACAGAGCGTGCCCATACCAGCCAGGAGAAAAGGGAGGCGCGAGGTGAACTGGCCGCGCCCGAGCATAGACTCACTCGCGTGAGTTACGACATAAGCAAGAGGAGGATTAAACTCGAAGCCGCCGATCATTGCTTGCCAAAGTTGGGGGCCCGGAGCTAGCTCTGCAAGGCGGAGCGTACCAATCTCATCAAACCAAAAGGGCTGATTGAGCGATGTATGAACTGCGCTGCAGGTAGCGAGAATAAGAATCAGGAGTGCGAGAAAGTAGGGGACTCGATCTTGGCGCATAAGCAGGAAAGATCACGCTTCGCATTCAAGAACGATTGTGGCGTAAGGGATTCGAAAGTACTCGAGATGTTCAAAAGCAGTTACGTTTGGAAATTGGTGACGGCACAGATCAACATATTCTTCTTTGGTACGAACATACTTGCCCCGGTCATTATCCAGAAAAAACTTGGCTGCGGCGCTGATGTTGGGATGACGAAATCCGTCAAGGGTGACCAAACGGCCTTTGGGGGTTAGAACCTTTCGAATAATCCGCAGGATGTCGAGAGTTTGGGCATCGTCAAGGTGATGAAGAACCCCCATCATGATCACAAAATCGAAGGGTTTGTGGCGGTCTGCATACGCATCTGTGAGCAGTTCGCAAGAGAAAATGGCTTTGCCCGCATACTTTCGGTTTGCGTAGTCAATGTAGTTGGGGTCAGTATCAAGACCAACGTAAGAAACCCCATCGAGCCAACCTGCGACATAACCAGGCCCGCAGCCAATGTCGAGAACCCGCATGTCACGCCTTACGGGCACATGTTGTTTGATACATCGGCGACGGGCATCGACACCACCAATCAGAAACTGAAAACCGAGATAGCCGATAGGAATGTCGAAAATATTTGTGAGTTGCATGGTTGTCTATGAGGGTGAATCGGTAGCTTGAAAGTTAATGCGCTGCCTTACCAGAAATATCGGTCGTTGCTTGGTCTCCTCGTAGAGTCGACCGATGTATTCCCCAAGAATTCCGAGCGAAATTAACTGGACAGCAGAGGAGAAGAGGAGAATCAAAACGATCGAGGTCCAACCGCGGGCTTCTTGGACGTTGTAGCCGAGAATTGTGGTGTTCGTGAAGTAGAGGAAGAGTACCACTAGAACCAGGACTAGGGCCGCCAAAGCTACCGACAAGCCCATGAAGGTAATCAACTGGAGCGGGCGATAGCTGAAATTAATGATTCCATCGAGGGCGAGCCGAATGAGGCGAGAGAGTGTGTATTTAGATTCTCCGGCAAAACGAGCATCGCGCTCATAGGCCAAACCCGTTTGACGGAAGCCCACCCACGTGCGGAGGCCACGTACAAATCTGTTTCTCTCGGGCAGTTGATTCATGGCCTGAACGACATCACCACGCATGACGCAAAAGTCTCCAGCGTCAATGGGAATGTCGAGAGTAGCAAGGCGGCGGAGAATTCGGTAGTAGAGCTTGTAAGCCATGCGCTTGAAGATGTTTTCTTTGCGCTTGGTGCGGATGGCGTAGACAACATCGAAGCCGTCGCGAATTTTTTCGATGAAAGGGAGAAGTTCTTCCGGTGGGTCTTGGAGATCCGCATCCATTACACAGACGACATCCCCTGAAGTATGTTGCAGGCCCGCAGACACGGCGGCCTGGTGGCCAAAATTTCTGGAAAAGCGGAGGACTTTTAGTCGTGAATCGTGGCGAGCCAGGTCTTCGAGCAAGGAAAAAGTTTTGTCTTTGCTACCGTCGTCGATAATGATCAGCTCATGAGGCTCTCCCCACGAAGGTGCAGCGGCGGTGATGCGTGAATAGAGTTCGCTTATGCCGTCTTCTTCATTAAATGCCGGAACCACAATCGAGATCAATTGACGCTACACCTTTCCTTTGGATTTTCGGGAAAAAGAGGCATATTGTCCGCCTAGAGGCAGATGCCTGCCGAGTGATTCAGCGGCACCCAGTAGCTTGAAAAAAGGTTCAGGAAGATACAGGAAAAATTCAGTGGCGATCGGCTGGAAACCAGCTTGTCGAAAACGGCTCCTGGTTTCTGACGGCTTAAGGAGGATCGCATTAGCGTCTACAGCGATACGGCGAACCATCCCTCTGACAACAGGATTGTAGGCATTGTGTTCAATCAAACAAGCGATACCGCCTGGTGCGAGAATCCGCCTCATCTCAGCCAATAAGGCTTGTCTCGAGTTGGGCTCTACATGATGAAAAACACAAACAGCGGTAGCGAAATCGAAAGTTGCGTCTTCAAAGGGTAGTTTTTCAGGATCGGGTTGAGGCCTGACATCTAAGTCCTCTATCGCAGAAAGCATTCCTTGTGACGGATCACAACCGGCTAGCCTGCCAAAAGTGTGAATTCCATTTCGAAGGAGTTCACCTTCGCCACAACCAACATCCAGCCAGCTTAATCCGGAAAGCGATTGGTTGCGACGACGAAAGAAATCTTGAATGAGTAGCCATTTTCGATGGGAGTAGAAAGTAGGGTCAGACGCAAAGATGTTTCGAATGGGCTCGCTGAGCAGACCTTTGTAGTTTGAAGCATATTGATCAAATTCAGGTTTTGGTGTGGTCATGGTCTGAGTGAGTCTCATTTCATTGCCGCGGCATCAATTCGCGTATTGGAGGTTGGGTTGAATATTCAGCTTCTAATTTTGGTTTCGACTCCAGGCTAGAGTTCATGGCTAGCAAGGATTGAGACAAAGACTGCAAATCAGCCTGGAAAAGTGGAGAATTAACTTTCTGGGACCAAGCCCAGGAGGTGCTGATAATTTGATCGAGAGAAGAGTGGGAAGGGGCCCAATTGAGAATCTCTTTGCCACGTTGTGCTGAAGCGACAAGTTGAGGGGGATCACCCGGACGACGAGGCTTGAAGACAACAGGAACGACTAAGCCCGTGTGATGCTCAATGGCGGCTACGATTTGAGAAACAGAGTAGCCTTGGCCGGTACCGAGATTTATTGGCCCGCTAAAGCCCTGACGATTTAAGTGATTGAGCGAGAGCAGATGGGCCTGAGCCAGATCTGAAACGTGGATGTAGTCTCGAATGCAGGTGCCATCGGGAGTGGGGTAGTCGGTGCCAAAAACGGGGCAACTTCTGCCTGGAGAGAGGAGGGCCTGTAAAAGGGAGGGGATGAGGTGTGGCTCTGGATCATGAAGCTCGCCAATTTGCCCGTCGGGATCGCAGCCAGCCGCGTTGAAATAGCGAAGTGCCACCCACTGGAAGTCGTGACATAGACCAAACCATTGGAGGAGTTGTTCTACGATGCGCTTGGATTCTCCGTAAGGATTACAAGGAGATGTCGGCGTATCTTCTGTGATCGGAATCGATGAAGGCATGCCGTAAACTGCGCAAGTGGAAGAAAAAATAATCTTTGTGACTGAGGCGCGCTGCATGGCGCGTAGCAGGCAGAGACTGCCTTGCACGTTGTTATGAAAATATTGACCGGCATCGGACATGGATTCCCCAACGTAGGCCAGAGCAGCCAGATGAATGACCGCGTCAAATCGATTTTTGGAAAAGACTTGGTCAAGGCGTGATTCGTCCAACAAGTCGCCATACTCAAGCGGCCCCCACTGAACGGCCCATCGGTTGCCGCGCGATAGATTGTCGTAAACAACAGGGTGGTGGCCCGCCCGAAAAAGGGCTTTTGCCACATGAGAGCCAATGTAGCCCGCTCCACCTGTAACGAGAATATTCATTTCGCTCTAGTAGGATCGGCTGTTCGAGCTTAGGTCTTTAGCCTAGAAAATGGTTGGATAAGGCCTTAGTTCAACCAGCGATTGAGCCATCCGAGGGCCTCCTGATAAAAGAATCGTGAGTCTTCGGCTTTGAGGATCCAGTGATTGGCATCGGGGAAAACAATGAGCTTGGACGGGACGCGCTGGCGCTGGAGGACAGACCAGTATTCGAGCGAGTTGTTCATGGGGACGCGGAAGTCGCGCTCTCCTACCGTAACCAGGGTTGGGGTTTTGAAGTTGGCGGCATAGCGGATGGGGTTTTGCTTGCGCCAGGTTTCTCCCTGCATCCAGACCGGGCCACCGTTGTTGAGCTCGCGAGAATAGATCACGTCGCTGGTGCCCCATTGCGATTCGAGGTTGATTAGCCCTGCATGGGAGATGAGGCATTTGTAGCGAGTGGTGGTGGCCTGGAGCCAGTTGGCCAGATGGCCGCCATAGCTGGCGCCGCCGGCGGCTTGTCGTGCGGGGTCAATGTATCTGAAAAGACGGAGGGCTTCGTCGGCGGCTTCGTTGAGTTCGTCGCCCGGGGTGGCTAGCGGGTCGCCCTGAATGTTTTGGGCGAATTTTTCACCGAAGCCTGTAGAGCCTGTGTAATTGGTAAGAAGCAGCACGTAGCCGGGGGATGCGATGAGGTGATAATTCCAGCGCAGGAAGAACTGGTCTTTCCACATGCCGTGCGGTCCGCCGTGGATCAGCACCAGAAGTGGGTATTTTTTGGTCTCGTCGAAGTTGGGCGGGGTGATGAGAAGGTTGTGGATGATGCGACCCTTTTTCGAGGTGAAGTAGAAGTGTTTGGGGGTGGAGAGATCGAGGTCTGCGATGGCTTGATCGGTGAAGTGGGTTAGGGTCCTCGAAGTGGCTTTGGCCGTGTCGAGCGCGTAGATTTCAGCCGGGTGGGTAGCGCTTTCGGAATTGGCGAAAAGGGTATTGCCGCCGATCGCAATGTTTGAGAAGCTGCCGGTGCGCTGCGGGTGTTCGTTGAAGTTGCTGCCTTCGGCTGAGATGCGGAAAAGCTTGCCGAGGCCGGCGGCGTCGGAGGCGAAGTAGATCGACTTTGAGTCTTGGGTGAAGACGAAGGCGTCGACGGAGTGGTCGATTGATTCAGTTAAGGTTTGCGGGACGCCGCCTTCGGGCCAGGGGATTCTGGCCAGGCGGTTGATGCTGTAGGTGGCGTTGTTGACGCCTTCGCGGCTCTCGGTCACGTAGAGGGCTTTGCCGTCAGGGCGGAACTTGGGGTTGCCGTAGGAATAAGTGCCGGCGCTCAGGGGTTGGGGCTCGCCACCGCTGGCTGAGACGAGGAAGATTTTAGTTTTTACTGTGGCGAAGGCAGCTTCGTTGCGATTGATGTCGGACTGGAAGACGATCGATTTCGAGTCTGGCGTCCAAACCGCACTTAGGTCTTCACCAGAGGTAGCGAGTGGGGCGGCCATGCCTGGAGTAGTGGACCATTTACTGCCGGCGAGGATGTCTTTGGGGGTTGCGCCGGGGGCGTCTTCCATCACAAAGATATGGGCGTGCTTTTGATCGATCCAGTGATCCCAGTAGCGTATGGGGAAGGATTCGTAGACGCGGGCGTTGGACTTGCGCGCGGTGCTTTCGGGTTGAACCATTGCGGTGAAGAGGAGGCGTTTTCCGTCAGGGGACCAGCGGGGGTCTGATGCGCCGCCCGGATGCTTGGTGTAGCGTTGGGCCTCGCCGCCACTTGAGAGATCGAGGATGTAGATCTGCGCGTCGTTGTCGCCGTCGCGCGTCGTAGTGAAGGCGATGCGCTTGCCGTCGGGAGACCAGGTGGGGCTGGATTCCGATGTCTTCGAGTGAGTGAGCTGTCGAGGGGGTAGGCTGCCATCACCAGGTACGAGCCAGAGGTCTGAGGATTGATCCTTGGCGTCGTAGGCGGGCTGGGTAACCGGGAAGACAACCCACTTGCCATCCGGCGAGGGGCTAGGTGTGCCAACTCGGGGGATGAGCCACATCGATTCGTGCGTAATAGTTTTCTTTGCAGATAGTGTTGTGAGGGCGAGGAGGGTGAGGACGAGAAACCGGCGCATATTTTCCTTATATAACTAATAGGATGGAATATCGCGATCTTGCTGTGTTGGTGGATTATCATTTGTCGAGCCCGTTGATGACAGAAG
>CAZZGS010000153.1:0-8870 GCA_964653845.1 uncultured Bryobacter sp. | reverse complement strand
GGACTTTATTGAGCTCGGCTTCGGCGGCGGCGAGGAGCTGGTCTGGAGTTTCGGTTGTACCAAGAGTGAGCTGGAATTTTTTGGTGTAGTTGGCGGTGCCAAGGCGCCAGTCGTAGTCTTTGCCTTCAAGATCTTTGGTGAGGAACTGGATGTACTGGTTGAGCGCAATAGTGGCTTTGTCGGCGGCGTCATCGAATTTCTTTGAGATGTCGGTGGGGCGCTCTTTTTTGAGCAGGGCGATCAGGTCTATGTTGCCTTTGGTTTCTTCGATTGCAACTTCACGCCAGACTTTGGGGGCGCTCACGAGATTACCCTCGGCTTGGAGGACTCTGGAGGGGATGCGCTCCATGCGCTTCAGGATGTCGTAGAAGCGTTTGTTGCGGGGGGCGTATTCCTGGGCGTAGGGAACGAAGAGGGCATTGCCGATCGCTTCGGCGTAGAGTTGAGGGGTGTGAGCCCAAGGGACGATAGACTCGATCTCGAAACGGGCGAGATCGATGAGTTGGCGGACGAGTTCGTAGTCGGCGCGATCTTCGGGACTTAACTTTTCAGGAACAACGTCGCGTTTCAGGCCAGAAGCGAAACGACCATAATAGGCACGTTGACGGCCAGCAGAGACGGGGGAGAATTCGTCGAGGAGCTCGTCCATTGGAACCCCGTTGTGGCGGTGATAGCCGGCAGCAGTGGATTGCGAGGGCGCAAACGTAAGGGTATTTAGAACATACTCTTCGGCGATGGTGGAAAAGCGTTGGGGTTTGGGTGTGCAGCCCGCGAGCAGAAGCAAGAGGGCGAGGCTGAGTACGGCGCGCATAGTTGTAGGATGTCACTTGAAGGGGCCGGTGAGATTCTTTGTGATCCAACCACCATAAAAATTGCTCTTTTGTGACTGTACTTGCTCGTCGCCGACGAAGCAGCCGTCCATGGGGGCGGAGTAGACGGCGATGTAGCCCTGAATCGATTTGAAGGGTGGGGTGGGAGTTTCGTAGCTCCAAGCTACTTTTTCGACGGCTCTATTGTTGAGGGTAATGGTCCAGTAGGTGGCGTTGCCTTTCCATTCGCAGAAGGTCTGTCCGCTGGCTTTGGTGAGAATTCCGGGGAGAAAGTCCTCTTTGGGGATGTAGTAGGTGGGAGGGTGAGAAGTTTCAAGCACGCGTATAGCGCGGGTCGATTCGACTATGATTTCGCCGGCGAATTGAATGCTGATCTTTTCGGGTACAGATTCTACGCGGGGCGGGCGGGGGTAATCCCAGACAGATTCTTTTACGGACACATTAGAAGGATTCTGCGAGGATATACTCTGATTCATGAAACGCATATCTTTAGCATTTTGGCTCTGCATTGTGGCTGTGGCACAAGTACCGAAAACCTGGGATGAAAAGATGCTAAAGGATTAGGCGACGCCGATTGCGGGGCTGGGTGTAAGGCCAGAGCATTTCAGTGAGAAGGAATACTATGCTTCGCCTGTCGATAACTACCGGACCTATCCGGTTTATGCCGCCGGGCGAGGGCCTGAGGGGTACTTTGACCGATTGAAAGCGATGAAGCCGGAGCGGCTGATCGAGCCGGAGAAATTGAAGACTCGCGCGCAATGGATTGCGGCGGGCAAGCAGGTCTGGGAGGGTTGGGATATTGGAGCGTTTCGGATGTGGGAGCCGAAATTGATTGAGGAATTTCGGGAGGCTAAATCGAAACGGATCGCAAGGGTGAAGCCGTATCCCGATGGGCAGATTCCAGGTGTGCGGTGGATCGTTACAGAGAAGGGCCTTGGGCTTACGGCTGAGAATTGCTCCGGCTGTCATGTGCGGGAACTTAAAAGTGGGGTTTTGCTGAATGGGCCGGGAATGGGGGATTTGCGCGCTTTTGGCATGCAAGGACTGATGGCAGACGCAGCCCAGGTATTTGGAATGTCAACGATGCCCTTGCCTGGGGATGACGACCGGCGAGGGATGTGGCGGAGTTTTGCAGCCCCATGGGTGAAAGGGGATGTGCACGAAGAGTTGCTCACGATGCCGGAGGAGGATTTGGGCAGGCGCTTCTTTTCGTCGATGGGGCCAAACCAGACCCCGAGATGGAGCGGGAGTCCTTACTATCCGACGAAAATTCCAGATTTGATCGCACTCAAAGGGCAAAAGTATATCGACCATTCGGGGACGTTCCGGTACCGGGGGACTGGGGATCTGATGCGATATGCGGCGATGGTAACATTTGCCGATCGTTCGGATTTTGGGCCCCACCAGATGCTTAGCGATGCTCAAAGGAAGGTTCCGTTTCATGCGCCGGATGAGTTGCTCTATGCGCTGGCCTTGTTTGTCGAATCGATGGAGGCCCCGGTGAATCCGAATCTTCTTAGTGAGTTGAGCGAAGGGGGCCGGAAGGTCTTTGCGCGGGAGGGTTGCGCGGGGTGTCATTCCGGGCCGAATTACACGAGCGGGAAGTTGACTTTGGCAACGGGGTTTGTGCCTTCGAAAGAGTTGCTCAAGGAGTATGACGTTTTGCCGTTATCTGTCGGGACGGATTCTGGAGTGGCGCTAAAGACACGCAAAGGGACTGGCATGTACAAGATCCCATCGTTACGGGGAGTTTGGTATCGCGGGCGATACTTGCACGATGGCGCTGTAACTACGCTTGAGGAGATGTTTGATGCAAACCGGCTCCGGCCCGAATTTGTACCGAGCGGCTTTAAGGGGCTAGATAAAAATCGGGCGGTGCCGGGGCACGAGTTTGGATTGAAGCTTAACGAGACGGACCGGAAGGCGTTGCTGGCGTTTCTGCGGACGCTTTAGTGTCTTTGGTTGGCTTCAGGTTAGGGTCAATCTTTTGGAGTTCGGCCATGGCCTTGCGGAGTGCTTCGGCTTTGTCGTTAGGCCAAGCCTGGCCACGATTTTGGTTGTAGGCGACGGAGAATTCCTCCACAGCCTGGACGAGCTTGTTAAAGCGCTCTTCAAAGCGGCGGAGCTGAACTTTTTTCAAGTAAGCGTTGGGGCCGACCTCAGCGGGTTCGGCAACGACAGGAACCTGGGCGCGGTGAATGGCCACAGCGGTTTCTTGTGCACGGGCGGGATCTGTGGGGTATTGAAGCAAGCAGAGCATCAAGGTGAAAGCATGCATGTGTTTGGGCCTCCAATTTGCCTGAAAAGTTGTACTGGACTACAGTGTACTCGCATTTCATTTTGGTTACAGTCAGATTTTTATTAGGTTTCGATTTGATTTCTAAGTTGAAAGCCTTAGCTGGTTTTTGCGAAGCATCAATCACGAAAAGACGGATCGATTTTATCCATCAGTCGCACGAGCGCATCGAATTCAGGATTGGGGCGACGGGAGTATCCATCGCCCCCTCTGGTTGAGAGGAAAGCATCGGAGCGTTCGGCACTAAGTTCGCAGATGGACTCGGGTGGGATGTTGAGCTTTGCTCCGGTGGCCTGGGCGGCAAGTTGGACCTGACAGGCACGCTCGAGGCGGAACATGCGGACGAGTGCCTGGGCAACGGTTTCGCCACAGGTGAGCAGACCGTGGTTGCGCAGGATCAGGACGTTGTTATGGCCGAGGTTTTTGCCAAGCCGGGCCCTTTCTTCGGGGTCGATGCTGGGGCCTTCGAAGTCGTGGTAGCTGACTTGGCCGTGGTAGCCCAGGGCGTACATCGAGATGGGCAAAAGGCCGTCGGCCAATGCCGCGATGGCCATGCCGGCAGTGGTGTGAGTGTGGACGATGCACTGAATGTCAGGACGCATCATGTGGATGGCAGAGTGGATGACAAAGCCGGCGGGGTTGATTTCCTGATTCCGGTCGCCAATGATATTGCCTTCGGGGTCGACTTTGACGAGGTTGGAAGCCGTGACTTCGTCGAAGCGGTAGCCGTAGGGATTGATGAGGAAGTGGTGGTCTGGGCCGGGGATGCGGACGGTGGAATGGGTCCAGATGAGTTCGTGCCAGCCGTAGTGGTGGATGATGCGGTAAGTGGCAGCGAGTTGGGTGCGGAGTTCTCGTTCGATAGGGGACATGGCTTTGATATAGTGACGACTGAAACAAGGAGTTTATAAGAATGTTTGAGGCGAAGTCTCGTCGATTTTTCATGGGAGCGGCTGCGGCTGCTTCCGCTATGCGCGTCATGGGTGCCAATGACAAGGTGAATCTGGCGATTGTGGGCCTGGGCGGACGTGGGAGTGCGCATTTGAATGTGTACAGCCGTCTGGCCGAGGCCAAAGTGGTTGGGCTTTGTGACGTGAATCAGGCTGCGCGTGAGAAGGCGCAGGCGACCCTGACTCGTAATGGCGGTGAGAAGGCTAAAGAGTTTGAAGATATGCGCGAGGCGTTTGCCGATGGGACGGTGGAGGCGGTGTCGATTGCGACCCCGAACCACTGGCATGCGCTGGCAGCGATCTGGGCGATGAAGGCGGGCAAGGATGTGTACGGTGAGAAGCCGGCTTGCTAC
Source organism: uncultured Bryobacter sp. (assembly GCA_964653845.1). Classification (GTDB taxonomy): domain Bacteria; phylum Acidobacteriota; class Terriglobia; order Bryobacterales; family Bryobacteraceae; genus Bryobacter. The sequence goes on along the minus strand of CAZZGS010000153.1, from coordinate 4,441 downwards.
AACATTCATGAAGGTATGAAGTTGATCGAAGTGTCGCGGGCCACCAAGCGGATGATGCAGGTGGGCTCGCAGCACCGCAGCAATCCTTTCAAGATGAAGGCGATGGAAGCAGTGCAGGGTGGGTTGATTGGCAAGGTTTATGCGGCAAAGGGGCTTTGCTACAAGCGCCGGGCATCGATCGGGAAGAAGCCCGATACGCCGACACCTCCGGGAGTGAACTGGGATTTGTTTCTTGGCCCCGCGCCGATGCGCCCGTTTAACGAGTTACGCTTCCGCTACAACTGGCACTGGTTCTGGGATACCGGCAATGGCGATATCGGTAACCAAGGCGTGCATGAATTAGGCTTGGCGCGTTGGGGTATGGGTGATCCCGAGTATCCAAAGTCTGTCGTCTCTTACGGTGGCAAGTACGCCTATGACGACGATCAGGAAACCCCGAACACGCTTACGTCAAGCTTCGATTTTGGTGGACGTGAAATGAGTTTTGAAGTGCGTGGATTGCTGACGGGGGGCGAGGGTGGCGTGCCGCGCGGACGCGCTCAGGGTGGAGCTGCCGCTGCGCCGACCGCTACTGCGCCGGTGAATGGTGCGCCGCTGAATGTCATGATTGGCAACCTGTTCTATGGCACGGAAGGCTGGGCCGCGATGAGCGATCAGGGCTTCCAGGCGTTTAAGGGCGAGAGTAACGAGATGGTAATGGATCTCAAGCCCGAGCGTGGCCCGAATGGCGATCCGACCGGGTTGCATATGCAGAACTTCCTGGCAGCTTGCAAGAGCCGGAATTACAAGGATCTGAATGACGGGGTGGAGAACTCTGTAATCAGCGCCAATATGTGCCACCTGGCGAATATCAGCTACCGCGTGGGACGTAAGTTGACGCTGGCGGGTGGGCCGAAGTTTGTTGGTGACGCTGAAGCCAACAAGATGATTACGCGGAATTACCGCAAGGGTTACGAAGTCTAGGTCTAAACTCTTAGTTAGTTCATGCCGATGGAGCGGATATGCGTTGCATTCTGCTCCATTTGCTTTTTGTGGGAACTTTGTTGGGGCAGCCAGTGATGGTTGCGTTTGGCAAAGAGGTTTCTCAGACCGATACGGGGTTGATGCTGATGACGGTGATGGAGGGATATGCGGCGGCGCATGGGTTAACCCCGACAGAGGACGAAATGGCGCCGTTAAAGAAAAAACTGGGTGGGGATAGCCCGGCGGCGCGAGCGCTCAATTTTCCGTTCCGGATTTTGTTGAGCCACAAGTTAAACCAGGTGTGGTGGGGACGGCATCAGGGGCGATTGGTGCTTTCCGCTTTTGGGGTACATCTGGCGACCGATGCGATGCTGAAAGAAGTGGTGGAGATGGAGAAGTCGGGAGAGGTGAAGTTTCTCGACGCTGCGGCCAGACAGAAGTTTTTTGAATATTTCGATAAATACGGCGGAGATGGAGTTTTGCGCGGGGATCGGGCTCGGGCGTTGCTGGCGGAAGGATTTCCGAAATAAAAGTTCAAGAAGAAGATGCCGGACACCGATAAGAAGATCATTCAAAATCAAGAACCGGTTTGCCTTGAAGGAACAGGGGGCTGGGCTGGAGCGTGTACCATGGCGTCGTCCATTAACCCGATTCCCGCTGTTAGCGCGGAGAGTCCCAATCGAAGTTTGAGTGAGTTTTCACAGAGTCTGGAGAGGCTGTCTTCCGGGTTGCGGCAGAGTGGTGTGGGAGCAAGGCCGGCGGACTACGCCGATCGCGAAGCCCGCAAGGTGCAGGCGGCGGAGTTATCGAAGAATGTTCGGGATACCAACGATGCGGTGACCGAGGCGCGGACGGCCGATGAGGGTTTGAAGCAGATTGACGGGTTGCTGGCCAAGGCCCGGGGGCTGGTCTTTGGTGGGATTAACGAGCCGGGACGGAAGTTGAAGGATGAGGATCAGGCAGAGTTTTCGCGAGTGTTACAGCGGGTGGATCAGGTGGCACAATCGCTCGTGTTTGGGGGTGGGCCACTGCTTGATGGGAGCGAGAGCTTTGGAGCAGAGGGGAAGCTAGCCAAAACGGATGTAAGCAACTTTGAGGGTTCTATTGGGGCCATTCAAGTGGTGGACCGGGCGATTAGCGAAGTTGGAGATCAGCGCGGGTTGTTGGGGATTTTCCAGAGCAACAAGCTTGCCGAGACGGGGCGGTTGTTGAGAGGTGGATTGGGCGGAATCGTTTCTTCTAACAGTGTGGTGCGTGACAGGACCGTGGCGGTGAATCTGGCGGAGAGTGCAGCGGGAGAATTGCTGCGCGAGCGGGAATCGAGTTTACTTGGAAGCGGGAATGCGGCGGGGCAGATTTTAGCTTCAATCGTGGGGAGGCTCTAGTGACCCAGCTAAATCTGTTGATTCAATTGCTGGATCAGGCGATTGCAGGGATTGAAAGCGGTCAAATGGAAGATTTGCTTGAGGCGCAGTATGCCATTTACGGGGTGGCTCAGGGGGCAGTGCCGGTGAGGAGTGGCGCGGATGAGAAAGTTGTGATGCTTTGCGAGTATTGTCTGGATTGCTTGAGCCACGGCGAGAGGACGGAGGAGTGGGCTGCCGTGCGCGTGTTGACTGAATTGAGACAGGGATTTAGTGCGGCCCTGAGTTGCGGGTTGGAGGCTGCGGAGGTCGTGGAATTGGTGGATGTTACGATTTAAGGTTAGGCGCGTTTGGCTGGCTTCTCGGGGATAAATCGGAGCGACACGACGATGTTGGATTCAGGGATCCATGTCAACCTGACAAAGCTGCCAGGTTTGAAATCTGCGAGGACGATCCGGCGCTTTACCTGCCCTAACTCGGTTTTTTTATCTGCTGAGAGCTGCATTTTAGGATCGATACGCAGTTCATAGATCTTTACCTTTCCGTTCTTTGCCACTTCTTTTACTACTACGACGTTACTGGTGATGTCGACCACGGTTGCGTCGACCGATTTGGTGACAAGAAAGGGACGATCTTCGATGCCAGGTGCTACGGGAGGCGCTGTCGAGCCGCTACCCTGAGCGAGGAGTGTCATCAGAAATAGTGTCGTGACCATGTTGAGCAGTTGCCGGAGCGGATTGTAAAGTTACGCTGAAACGAAAATAAATTGCGATCAGGAGCGGGAGGTGCTCGATCCAGAGCCACCATTCCCGCTCTATTCCATCGATCATGACCAAAGTAGAAAGCGCAACGGCGAAAGAGAAGTAGACAGGAATCATTTCTCCCGCGACGGCAGCGAGAGGAAGACACCACACCAGGTACCAGGGCATGACAGTGGGGCTGAGGACCACGCCGAGGAAGAGCGTCCATGCGGCTTGCTGGGCGGGATCGAACGACTTAGACCGGGCCAGCAGAAGGGCGGCGACTGTTAAGCTGAGCAGCGAAATTGGTCTGGCCGCAGCAGGGCTGAGCCACTTGAGTGCGTAGAAGTAACCTGCGTTGAATTGCCAATTCCCACCGAAGGCGGCAAGTCCGGTCAGGAAATCGGGATAAAAGGGGGCAAAACCGCAGATTATGAGAAGCACAGCCACGAGGGCGCTTCTAAGCCCCGAATGCCGGTAAAGCCATGGCAGGAGAAGTAGCGGACTTAACTTGACCAAGGCGGCGGCTCCGAGCAGCGCGCCTGCACTCCAGAGATGCTTACGGTTGAAGTAAACCAGCAAAACCAGGAGAGCCAAGACCGAATCGAAGTGGGCGCTGGCCGCGCCTGCCTTGAGAACGAGAGGATTCCAGGCGTACAAGATGGCACAGGGCAGGGGCAACAATGCGCTGATGCCAAGATCTGCGGCGATGGCGAGGAGTTTGAAACCCAGAGGGTTTGCCGGCAGGAAATGATTTGGGATTCGGAAGAGAAGTTGAGCGCCTGGAGGATATGTGGTGGGCGTTTGTGGATAGTTGATGTTCGACCGGACGGTAAGCCAGGGCTCGTCTTCGGCTATTCGATCGAGGTCGGAAGCAAAAGGAGCGAAGGAGTATGGATTGAAGCCGCTAGCGGCGACATGCGGGTCCCAAAGGAATCGCCAGACATCGTGATCGAAGAGCAAGAAGCGCTGCCAGGCATTGGGATCGAGCAGGTCTTGCAAGGATGCGTTGTCGCGGAGCCCGGCGGGGAGGAGCGCCAACCGGAACGCGAGCGCGGTAATGAGTACAAATCGCCTGGAGGGAACGGGCCTGAGATTCCAAGCCCAGATTAGGCAGCCGGCCTCGAGAGCGTAAAGGAGTAAGTACAGGCTTACCGAGGCGCGGCTACTGATGAAGTCGGACTGGCCGAGGATGACGCAGGAGATGAAGAAGAAACAAGCGAGAATTTTCAAGTCCGATTGTACTTAAGCCCGCTTGAGGAGTTGGAGCTTTAGATTCCGCCGAGGAATTGTTCGGTTGCCACTTTGCCGTCTACGACGGTGTAGATACCGGCTTCCCTGCCCGTTATGCGCTGGCCGGATTCTTTATTGGTG
>CAZZGS010000152.1:0-8888 GCA_964653845.1 uncultured Bryobacter sp. | reverse complement strand
GGTTCCATTAGTCTCCGAATCGCCAAGGCCTTTGAAGCCAAAGAGCAATTCCCTGCTGCCTTGCACTATTACGAGCGTGCACTCCGGGCCGAACCCGGCTTCGGAGATGCTTACCTGCAACTCGCCGCTTTGTTTGACCGCATGGAACAACCCGACAAAGCACTACAGTGCCGGCAGATGGCTATTCGCGTACAGCCTTCCATCGCAAAATCCTACTTCGAGTAAGCCAAATGATCAACAGCAGCCTCTCCGGAATATTGCAGGATTCAATCGGTCTTCAACAGTGCCGTCAGGTCCTCCTGGTCAGTCGCGTAGGCACCGTCGTGGCCAGCGCTGTGAAAGATTCAACTCCGATCGCTCAGTCCCTCGGGCCAATCGTTGCCTCTACTTTTGGCAGCAGTGGGGAACTCAGCCGCCTCCTCGGTGTTGGTGAACAAAACTTTCAGCTCCAACGCGGACGCCGCCAGGACCTGCTCCTTTGCCCCATGCCCAGCGGAATGATCCTCGCCGCAACTTTCCCGGTTCAAGTCGATGAAGAGAACGCCCTGGCTCTCGCCACCCACCTCATTGATCAGATCGAGGCACTCACGCCTGCCAACGATTCCTATTCAAACCGGCCAGCTCTAAGTCCCGAAATGCGGGATGAAGCTACTGCCCTGATCACTCAACTTTTCGCTCCAGCAGCCTGACTGCGATAAACTCAAAATTCGATCAGCATGGCACAACTTCGCGATAAACTCTGCGGCGTCTTCGGCTTTCCCGTCACGCCCTTCAAACAAGACCTTTCCCTCGACCTCGCAGCTCTCGAAAAAAACGTCGACGAAATGACCCAGCATCCCTACTGCGCCATCGTCGCAGCAGGCGGAACCGGTGAGATCTACTCGATGACCTCAGAGGAATCCGCAGAAGTAGTGCGTGTTGCCGTGCAGGCCACTCACGGTCGCATGCCAGTTGTCGCTGGCGTAGGCTACAACACTGTCATTGGCTGTGACATGGCGCGCCGCATGGAGAAAGCGGGTGCCGACGCACTGCTCGTCATGCCGCCCTACTACATCAATGCCCCTGAAGCTGGCTGGATCGATTACTACAAGACCATCGCCAACTCCACCGGCCTGCCGCTGGCTCTCTATTCCCGCGATTGGGCTGCATTCACACCCGATCAGGTTGCTCGACTTGCCGATGCTGTCCCAAGCCTCCAGATCTGGAAAGACGGCCAGGGCAACATCCGCATGTACCAGCGCATCATGGCCAAACTTGGCGACCGCCTCGCCTGGGTCGGTGGCCTCGGTGACGATTGCGCTGGCGGCTACTGGTCAATCGGGGTTCAAGCATTCACCAGTTCCATCTCAAACGTCAGCCCCAGGATCGCCTTGGCAATTGCCGCAGCCGGGCAAGCCCAGGACTTCACCAGGATGAATGAGATCCTTATCAAGTACGTCCATCCCCTCTATGCACTTCGCGACAAGATGAAGGGCTACGAGGTCACGGTGATTAAGGAAATGATGGAGCTCATGGGTATACCTGCCGGTCCAGCCAGGCCCCCACTTTGTGCCGTCCGTGACGAACACAAAGCCGAGTTGCAGCGGATCGTCGAACTCTACAAGTCCTTCTAGGCTTGGCCTCCAAGGCGGAGCCAGAACTTGGCGAAGCGTTCCCCAAAGTTTTGGCGATTCCCTGTCCAGACCTTGGTAAGAGCCTCAGACTTCACCCACTGCTCAAAGGTCATCCGCCAGCCCCGTGAATCCGGGTGATAGAACGTATCGTCAAGCGACAGGTCGTCGAAGGCATCTTCCATCAACTGCAGTGCCTCCATGCAAAAGTAGTGTTGCGCCAGATTGAGATCCACTATTGGAAGGCCTGGAGCTTGAATCCCGCGCGTAAACTGCCAGGCAATCGGCGATAGTGCTTCTTCCTTGCCCAGGCGTGCATAGAGCTCGTTGAGCCTCGCGGCAAGCCCGTTAAACGCATTCGGAGTAATCAGTTCCGGCGCAAGAATCGCTTTGAGATCTTTCGAGATATATTCTGAGAGCGCCTGCGCGGTAGCGTAACGGCCAAATGCTTCCATTCCGGCTTCTCTGCCCAAGCTTCGATAGCTCTCAAACTGATCTTCAGAATAGAACTGATCTCCAGTGCATTCGTGTGGAAACGCTGGATTTGCCTTCCGGTACTGCTGCACTGTCTCAGCTTCGTTTGCCTTCCAGGAGGCCTTGATGTACACGAGCCAACCCTGGCTTCCATCTCGATAGCTAATTCGGCCAATGGCGCAATGGGTCCGGCTTTTTCCTGTAGTCGCATCTGGCCGGATCGAACTCAAGTCAATATCGACCTTGGCATCGAAGTCGACTTCACACATCCGAAGCAAACGGCCCAGGCCTTCAAACCCGTATTTGCCATCCGCTTCACCATCGCTACAAATGATCACCCCAACTTTGCGCCGGATCAGCTCGTAGGCAGCCAGATTCTCGAAATGGCCACCATCGGAAATCATGAGGTAGGCCGAATCGGGCGTCGCCGAGGCCAGGAGTTCGACAGCCAGATAGCGCAGGCTGAACCAGGGTGAGGTGTCACCCTTCTTCTGCCGGGATGGATTCCCAAACCACCACCCCAACCTGACGTTGAACATCGTCAGCAGGAAGGCCACCGGGGTAGAACTGTGATAGCCCATGTTGGGGCTGGCAGCAGCACCAGAGACGCTGACGACCTGAGCCAGGGTTGGTGCCTCTCCTCCATACTCAGAGGTCGAAACCAGCTGTACATCCCGGCGATTCGAGCCACAGTGCAGTGGAGAAAACTGAAAGTTTGCCGCCTGCCTCGACTGAATAGCCAGGTCCCCTGCCCCGCCCAGATTCAAAGCACAGTTCACGATATGCAGCGGGCCCTGGTAGCCCTTCTGAAAAGTAAGTGCCTTCAGACTTAGATCGTCAAGGTCGTCAAAGCCGGTAAAGGGATGAGGCTTGCGTGTAGAACCGGCTGCATCTGCCGCACTCGATTCCCCGGCATCGAGACGCGAAGCACCGAGATAACACCTCGCCAGCCGGCTTCGGTAGAAGGCATTTAGACTAAACTCGTTCAGATCGACGCGCGATGCGAAGCCAATGGCAAGCAGCAGACTGGAGAGCAACAATGCCGGCAGGAGATAGAGCTCGCCAATTTTTACGCCAGAGATGGCACGAAGATACTGCCAATAGTTGAGGCCGATCTCTGCAACAAATTGGGACTCGACAAAATAGAGTATTGTTGTTGTCCCACCGAGCAAGCCGACGATAAAAGCGAATGGGGCTAGTTGTGCAATCACCTCCATAGCCTTGTTGCTCTTTTCTCTTTCGCCGCCTGTAGAATTGGACCCACCAGCCCACAAGCCGGCGAGCGTCGTCGTGAGGAAGCCTCCAAAGCCACCCCAACTCAATACCCCACCAAGGTAGACAACAGCCCACGGAGGATAGATAGAGAAGGCCCCCAGCGCTGTCCAGGCAAACGCATAGATGGCAAGCCACGCTCCCATTCGGCTCCACCACTCACGCGCACCCTCAGTGCTTGCGTTACCGATCATGCCGATCATGATGACAACCCCAACCGAGAAGGCAAATATAATTAGCGCCGGTAGCAGAATCTGGCAATGCCAGTCTGCTTCTCCCTGAGAAGCACTGGCATATAGAAGCCGAGCGATAAAGATGATCGCGCACAACAACAGGTAGAGAACTCCTGAGGCACCAACAACGCTCATTCCTAAAGCCCAGGCACTCTTCCAACCCGAGCCTTTCTTTAAAAGACAGAGCGAGAGCATCAAAAAGGTCAATACCGCAAAGCTGAAGGGCAACCACCAATGTCCCAGCGCCTCTGCGATGATCGACGAATAGCCGTCGCCGACAAAAGTCCAATAGGCCTGGAAAGACATGACTGAGGCAATCAGGTAGGCGGCAATCAACATGGGCACTACCAGAAGTACTTGAGTAAGGCCCTGTCCGTAACGGATTCGATCGGCGCGCCTGTCTTCCTTGACCCCATTCAATCGTTGGCCGAGTGCATATAGTTTGACGGCTACCGGCAACAGCAGGAAGAGGCCCGACAGCAGCGTAGCCGAAATGCTTATATCCAACCACCAGACTCTGGGCCAATTAGCAAAGCCATAGATTGCGACTCCAAGAGGCAAGCCGCCAATCAGGGCTGAGGCATTCCAGTTTTCACTCTTCAAAACCCAGGATTCGGGCCGATGCAAGTCAAGCAGGTTTCCTGCAGCACCAACAACGCCCAGGCCAAAGAGTATGAAAGTCGCAACGCGAAGCGCTCCTTCGGCAGGCCATTTCACAAACAAGTCCATGCCAATCTGGGGCACCACAAAGAGGGTAAGAAGGGCAAGAAAGATCGTGATCTGAATCAGCATCGTGTTGCGTATCCAGATCGTGGCAATCGACCAGCTATCGGCGCTGAAAAATCCTAGCTGCGGCGACAGGTAATTGGAGTAGCGCCTGAGGTGACGCACTGAGGTCTCCCAGAAACGACTCTTTTCTGTCCAGGCCCATCCGCCATTTCTGAGACAATTCGCAGTTAGCCAGCTTCCGATGTAACCGCCGCCGGATACTGTTGAAAGGTAGTCCAGTTGCTTGAGTACGCCTTGCTCTTTGAGAGCCTCCATGACACCCAAACCGAAAGTGGCGCTCCGGATACCGCCACCAGAGATAGCCATGCCGACAGTTGGCTCGGTCTTGGGAATGCCGCGACTGGCTCGCTGGAGATCGATTTCGGCGTTCTCTTGGTCAACCACCGCAGGATCCAACTCATGCCGGTCAAACACGTCGACGCCTTTGGGCGCATAGATCTTCATACCAATCCTTTAAGTTAGAGCTTTTCCGTAGAGTGCAAGCAGGCGCGCCCAGGCTTTTTCGGCTTGTGGTTCGTTGTAGACGCTCGAATCGGGAGGGCACCAGCCGTGGGCTGCGCCAGTGTATACCTCGATCTCCGCTGGAAGTTTCGCCTGCTCAAAAGTCTCCTTCAGGGTTGTCTTGTCGTTGGGTGCACGGGCATCGTCATTGGCGGCGATAGCGACCAGAAAGTGGGCTTTGGTCTTTGAAGCCTGCAGATGCGGGCTGCTTGGGTTGTCTCGTACGAGGCCTCCGCCATGGAAGCTCGCGACAGCTCCGACGCGATCTGGGACAGCGGCTGAGGTACGGAAGGCCATCGGGCCTCCCATGCAATAGCCTTGAGTGCCGATCTTGCGATTTTTGGCTACTGCGGCCTGCTTGTCCAGCCAGGCGATGAAGGCATTTGCATCCGTCATGTGCGTGGTCTCGTTGAGGCTTTGGGCGAGCGGCATCACTTGCTGGATCGGAGTTGCAGCGCCGGCATCCGCCGTTGGAGCTTTCTTTGTGCGGTAGAAGGGATTCACCACAAGCACGGAGTAGCCTGATTGGGCGAGGCGCTTGCCCATCTGCCGGAATGAAGGGCGGAGGCCGAATATGTCTGGCCAGATCAGGACCGCCGGAGCAGTACCGCTTGCCGGGTGCACGAAGTAGCCGTCGGCTGTACCGTCAGGGGTGGCGATCGTGACTTCTGAATCCACGACGGCTGCGGCATTGGCCACTTGAGGCAGGATCGCACCGAGCATGACTCCGAACTGTTTTCTTGTCACCAGCCCGAGCGATTCGAATTCTTTCCGGTCTTCATCAAAATGATTCTGGTCGCACATATGGATTCCTTGTAGTTGTTATTTTACATACGAAAGGGCCCCGGCATCACTAAGATGACAGGGCCCTTTGTTTAGTTTGAGGCTGAGTTACTCTACGTCGCCCATGCCGATTGGTTCGTCGTCGTCGAGGCCGCCGGCGAAGAGGCTCTTGGCGTCGTCGTCATAGGCTGACAACGAATCCATGATGTTCTCCGGCTCCTGTTCGACTGCGTCGACCACATCCTCGCCAGCGATCTTCGAACGACGGTAGTATTCGAGACCAGTGCCGGCCGGGATGAGACGGCCCATGATGACGTTTTCCTTGAGGCCACGGAGGTAATCGACCTTGCCGTTGATGGCGGCTTCGGTGAGGACCCTGGTGGTTTCCTGAAAGCTGGCTGCCGAGATGAAGCTGTCTGTCGACAACGACGCCTTGGTGATACCCAGCAGGATTGGATTGCCGCGAGAAGGACGGCCGCCGCTTTCGATGGCGCGTGTGTTCTCGGTCTTGAACTTGAAGCGATCGACCACTTCCTCGGGGAGGAATTCGGTGTCGCCGATCTCGTCGATCTTGACCCAGCGGAGCATCTGACGAACGATTACTTCGAGGTGCTTGTCGTTGATGTTTACACCCTGGAGGCGGTAGACTTCCTGGATTTCATTGACCATGTACTTCTGAAGTTCGGTTTCGCCGAGTACTGCCAGAATGTCGTGCGGATTGCGGGGGCCATCCATCAAAGGATCGCCGGCCTTAATGCGCTCGCCTTCCTGGAAGTTGATGTGGACGCCGCGAGGAATCGAGTATTCCTTCACAGTGCCGTCATCGCCCGTGATCGAGATCTTGCGGAAACCCTTGACCAGTTCACCGAAGTGAATGGAACCGTTGATCTCGGCGATGATGGCCGGATCGTGGGGCTTGCGGGCTTCGAAGAGTTCGACGACGCGGGGGAGACCACCGGTGATGTCTTTGGTCTTCGTCGTGGCGCGAGGCAGCTTGGCGAGGACGTCGCCGGCGTGTACTTCTTCACCGTCACGCACAAGCATGTGGGCGTGGGTCGGCATGAGGTAGCGCCGTTCGTCGGCCTTGGAGCCGCCAGCGTACTTGATTACAAGGGCAGGAACGCGCTTGTCGTCAGTGGAATCAATGACGACGAACTGGCTCATGCCGGTGATTTCATCGACCTGCTCGGTGATGGTGACCTGATCGATCATGTCCTTGAAGTGCACGGTGCCCGAGACTTCGGTGAGGATGGAGAACGAGTAAGGATCCCATTCGAGGATGACCTGGTTCTGCTTGACGGGTGCACCGTCTTCGAGAAGAACCTTGGCACCGTAAACGACAGGGTAGCGTTCTTTTTCGCGGTCCTTTTCGTCTACGATCACGACGATACCGGAGCGGTTCATCGAGATCATGTTGCCAACCTTGTCCTTGACAAGGAGGATGCCGTCGTACTTGATGAAGCCGTCGGTCTTGGCGTCCTGAGTGGACTGTTCGGACTGCGAAGACGCCGTGCCGCCGACGTGGAAGGTACGCATGGTGAGCTGCGTGCCGGGTTCGCCGATGGACTGGGCCGAGATGATGCCGACCGCCTCGCCGCGTTCCACCATCCGCCCGGTGGCGAGGTTGCGACCGTAGCAGAGCTGGCAGACGCCGCGTTTGGATTCGCAGGTGAGCACCGAACGGATACGGACACGTTCGATACCAGCACCCTGAATGGCGGAGGCCTTTTCTTCTGTGATCTCTTCGTTGGCGCGCACGATGATGCGGCCTTCAAAGTCGATTTCGTCTTCTTGCGCCACGCGGCCAATGATACGGTCGCGGAGTGGTTCGATGATTTCACCGGCTTCGATGATGGGCTCAACGAAGATGCCTTCCTGAGTGCCGCAATCGAGTTCGGCGATGATGACGTCCTGAGCCACGTCGCAGAGGCGACGGGTAAGGTAGCCAGAGTCGGCCGTTTTGAGAGCGGTGTCAGCAAGACCCTTACGTGCACCGTGCGTCGAGATGAAGTACTGAAGTACGTTCAAGCCTTCGCGGAAGTTAGCCGTGATCGGGGTTTCGATGATTTCGCCGTTTGGCTTGGCCATCAAACCGCGCATACCGGAGAGCTGACGGATCTGTTGCTTGGATCCGCGGGCACCGGAGTCGGCCATGATGTAAATCGGGTTGAGGTAGCGGCCGGTGCGGTCGTCTTCTTCCATGAGTTTGAACATGGCGTCGGAGACCTGATCGTTGGCGCGCTGCCAGATTTCGATCGTCTTGTTGTAGCGTTCACCGTTGGTGATGGCACCGTCGTTGTACTGCTGTTGGACTTCGATGACGTTCCGTTCAGCGTCAGCGACAAGCTTGGGCTTGACACTGGGGACGACCATGTCGTCGATGCCGATGGAGACGCCGCCGCGGGTGGCGTAGTGGAAGCCAAGAGCCTTCACGTCGTCGAGCATGGCAACGGTTGCCTGGAGACCAAAGCGCAGGTAGCAATAATGCACCATCTGCGTGAGGCCCTTCTTCTTAAGCAAGCCGTTGAGGTAGGCGATTGGTTCGGTGGTGAGCGGCGCGATGGCGCGCTGCAACACGTCATTTAGAATGACGCGACCGACCGTCGTATCCATGTACTGCTTGACGTATTCGATCGGCTCGGTGTGCATGACGTTCTGCGAGTCGAAGGCCTTGGTCAAGTCGATCACCTTGCCGGTGTAGCGGAGGCGGATCGGCGAGAGGGTTTCGACTTCGTTCATTTCGAGGGCGATCAAGACGTCGTCGACCGAGGCGAAGGTACGGCCTTCACCCAGGGTACCCGGACGGGACTTGGTGAGGTAGTAGAGGCCGAGCACCATGTCCTGCGAAGGCGTCGCGATGGGCGCGCCGTGGGCGGGGGACAGGATGTTGTTGGAGGCGAGCATCAAAGTGGAAGCTTCGATCTGCGCTTCGGGCGAAAGCGGGATGTGGACGGCCATCTGGTCGCCGTCAAAGTCGGCGTTGAAGGCGGTACAAACCAGCGGATGGAGCTTGAGCGCTTTACCTTCGACCAGCACCGGCTCAAAGGCCTGGATGCCTAGACGGTGAAGGGTTGGGGCGCGGTTGAGCATGACCGGGTGATCCTTGATCACCTCTTCCAGGATGTCCCAAACCACGGGATCCTGCTGTTCAACGAGTTCCTTTGCCTGCTTGATGGTGGTGCAATGCCCACGCTGCTCGAGGCGGTGATAGATGAAGGGCTTGAAG
>CAZZGS010000151.1:0-8900 GCA_964653845.1 uncultured Bryobacter sp. | reverse complement strand
ATATTGATCTGGCTTATTTCTCCGGTCATAGCAATCTTTCCATTATCCAAATCAATCGCCTCCATAAAAATAAAGGATCGGTAGCGAATGATTCCCAGCGCTTGGATTCAAGGGTTTTGAAGGTCTATAATCGAGCATCGGCCTTGTGCCGAGGTTTGTCTATGTTGAGTTTCGAACCCGGTACTCGCGTCTCCGTTGACCACCCGGATCTCATGTTCGATTTTGATCTGCTCAACAGCCAGCATCCTACCTACTCAATCGAGGGAATGAATGTCTAACGATCTGCGTAATTTTTTATCGCTCTCCTACGGGGAGCTGGAAGACCTGAACCTGGCCGCGAAGGAGCAACGCAAGAATCGCGTATCCCCCGACGTGATCCAGGAAGAGCGACTCAAGTATTTGACCGACGAAAAGCGCATTAAAGCCGTCACCGTCATGTTCAGCGACCTTGAAGGCCGCCTCCACACTCTCGACTACGACAAGAAGTTCTTGATCGACAGCTACGATAACCTGACCTTCGACGGTTCTTCGATCCGCGGCTTTACCGCCCAGCGCGAGAGCGATCTCCGTCTCGCGATGGATTGGAGCGCTTTCTACTGGGGCCCCGCCGACGTTTTCGGTTCAGGCAAAGTACTGCTCTTTAGCGAAGTCATCGACAAAGACGGCTCCCCCTACGGTGCCGACCTCCGTGGCGTCCTAAAGCAGTACGCCAATAAGCAGTACGAAAAGAATGGCTACTCTCTTCATGCCGCCAACGAAATCGAAGGCTTCCTCTTTCAGGGCGTCGATGCCGAGCGTCACTATCACGAGACCGGCAAATTTGAGTACGTAAACACCGGTGGCTACTACCACTCGCTCCCCGGCGATCTGCTCCGCACCTTCATCGACACCTGCGCCGAAGTACAGCGCGCGATGGGTTTCCAGAACGAAAAGGACCACCCGGAAGTCGCCCCCTCGCAGTTCGAAATCAACTACAGCTATGGCGATGTCGTCACCGCAGCCGACCAGATCCAGATCTACAAGCTGATCGCCCGTCAGGTCGCAACCAAAATGGGCCTCACCGCCAGCTTCCTGCCCAAGCCCGTCGTCGGCGTCAACGGCAGCGGAATGCACACCAACGTTTCCATCACCAAGGGTGGCAAGAATATCTTCTATGACGCCAAGGGCGAAGAGAAGATAAGCAAGACCGCCTGGCAGTTTATTGACCGTATCCTCACCCACGGCAACGACATCTGCCTCCCGCTCAATGCCAGCGTCAACGCCTACCGCCGCCTCGATCCCCACTTCGAAGCCCCCAACCAGATCAAGGCATCCGCTACCGATCGTGGTTCGATGGTTCGTATCCCCATCGGCAACGAAAAGAGCGCTCGCGTCGAAGTCCGCTCCGTCGGTCCCGATGCCAACCCCTACCAGGTTCTCTACACTGTATTCAAGACTGGGATCGACGGCGAAATTGCCAAGATCAAGAACCTCCGCCAGGCCGACCGCTACCTGCCCGACAACATCTACACCGCAATTGACAACTTCCGCGCCTCCTCCTGGACGACGGAACTCTTCGGTGAAGACGTCAAGGGCCGTTTCGCAGACCTCAAGCAAGCCTCAGCCGACCGCTGCGCCCGCCAGTTGGGCACTGTCGTCAAGGCCGCTGAAGTCCAGTTCCACCACGAAGTCTACAATCAGTACCTCTGGAACCAGTTCTAAACCGATCCAAAACCAAACCGAAAAGGCCCCACTCACCAAACCAGTGAGCGGGGCCTTTTCAGTTCCAGGCTTAAGGATATCGGCGCTAGATCGCGCTCGCGCCTCGATCTCCATTGCGAATCCGGATCGCATCCACCACATCATAGACAAAGATCTTGCCGTCGCCGATCTTGCCCGTGCGCGCTGCCTTGGTCAGCGTATCGAGCACTTCTTCGAGCCGCTCGGTCGGAATCACAACTTCGATCTTGATCTTGGCAAGCAGATCGACCTTGTATTCCTGGCCACGGTACACTTCCGTGTGCCCTTTCTGGCGGCCGTGCCCACGCACTTCCGTTACGGTCATACCGTCGACACCGATGCCTTTCAGGGCTTCTTTCACTTCTTCAAGCTTGAAGGGTTGGATGACTGCTTCGAGTTTTTTCATGTGCTTTTGCCTCTCTATACTCAGCCTTCCAGCGAGTAGCCTTCCTCACCATGCTGGCTCAAATCGAGTCCTTCGATTTCTTCCTGCGTGCTGACTCTGACTCCGCCGCAAACAATATCACAAATCTTCAGGATCACCAGCGTACCGACGATTGCAAGGCCCCCCGCAATCGCGACACCAATCGCCTGATTCAGGATCTGGCCGCCGTTGCCGTCGATCAGGCCGCCCTTGCCCTCGCCAATCGCGCTGTTTACCGCACGAGTAGCAAAGACACCAGTCAGCAATGCGCCCAGCGTACCGCCAGCACCGTGAACACCAAAGGCGTCCAGCGAATCGTCATAGCCAAACATGGCCTTCACCTTCACCACCATGAAGTAGCAAACGATGCCGCCCACAAAGCCCATGATCAGCGCCGCACCGGGAGTGACAAAGCCGGAAGCCGGCGTAATCACAACCAAGCCAGCCACAGCGCCAGAAATCGCACCCAGCACGGTCGCCTTCGAGTGCAACCATTCCATCAACGACCAGCCCAAGGCAGCAGCGGCAGCACCAAAGTGCGTCGTCACGAAGGCTGCAGAAGCGAGGCTGCCCGCGCTCAGTGCGCTACCGGCATTAAAGCCAAACCAGCCGACCCACAGCATGCAAGCACCGATAAAGCTCAGTACCAGTGAATGCGGCCTCATCGGCTCCGAGCCATATCCAACTCGTTTGCCCATATAAATTGCACAAACCAGGGCTGAAACACCTGAAGTGATGTGCACCACCGTGCCGCCGGCAAAGTCAAAGCAGGGAATCGATCCGCCCAGGAAAGCGTTCAACAGTCCACCCTTGCCCCAAACCATGTGTGCCATCGGGAAGTAAACCAGCAGCGACCACAGCGTCATGAACAAAACCATCGCGTTAAACTTCATGCGCTCCGCGAACGCGCCCGTAATCAGCGCCGGCGTAATAATCGCAAACATCAACTGAAACATCATCCAGGTCTGGTGCGGAATCGTAGCCGCATAATCGGGCATCGGGTCTGCACCTACTCCAGCCAGCATTAGATAGCGAAGATCCCCAATAAAGGGGCTCCCCTCGCCAAAGCTCAACGAATACCCTACGATTGCCCAAATTACGGTCGATAACGCCATAAGCGTGAAGCTTTGCATCATCGTTGCCAATACATTCTTCTTGCGAACCAGGCCCCCGTAAAACAGAGCCAGTCCAGGGCCGGTCATCATCAAAACCAGCGCGCAGCTAGTCAGCATCCAGGCGTTATCGCCCGCCGACTGTGCTGCTTTCACGCTGGCCTCTAAAGCGGCTGTCGGGGATGGGGGTGTGGCGGTTTGTGCAAACAAACCGGCAGCACTGCCCAAAGCCAACGGGATTGCAAATGCGGTTTTTTTCATGACTTTCCAGTTTAGTGAGATTTCCCCGCTCGGACGTGGGCTGGGATAGGGATATCCGAAGACGAGTCGGATTGATTAATGATGCTACTTCACTTCGCAACAGGGAAACAGATTATTTTTATTCGACGAATTGAAATGTTTGATTGGATCTCTTCGGCCCACTAAGCCTACACTCGGTGAAACAGTTCGAGGCCAGAGCATTTCTACCTGACTCAATATAAGAACAACTAATAGGAGCCCCGATGCAGTATTCCAAACTAATAAGTACACTTCTGATCTCAACTATCTTCTGCGCGCAGTCGATCGCACAAACTACAGTTCCCGCACCAGCACCTGCTGCACCCGCAGCATGGTCCGTTGGGCCAATCAATTTCAGTGGCCTTGTTGACGGTTACTACAACTATGCGGCCAATCACCCAGGCTCGCGCACCAACCTCTACCGTAACTTCGATGTCCGCGCCAACTCCATGAGTCTCAACATGGCCAAACTCACCCTCGAGCACGATGCCGACCCAATCGGCTTCAAACTTGACCTCGGCTTTGGCCGGGCGATGGACATCTTCAACTTCCAGGACACCGCCAATGGCTTCGACAACCTCCGCTACGTACCTCAGGCTTACCTCACCTTCAAGCCCAAAAACGGCAAAGGCTTGCAGATGGACTTTGGCAAATTCTATACCAGCGCCGGTGCCGAACCCACCGAAACTCACCTCAACTGGAATTACTCCCGCGCCCTGATGTACGCCAATGGCCCTTACTACCATTTCGGCCTGCGCACCTCGATGCCGGTCAACAAATACCTCACTGCCGGCTTCCAGTTAGTCAACGGCTGGAACAACGTCGAAGACAACAATTCCGGTAAGACCATGGGCTTCACAACAGCGGTTACTTTGGGTAAGCTCACCTGGCTCAACACCTACTACACCGGCCCTGAACAGAACCAGACCAACCAGGGCTGGCGCAACTTCTACGACACCGTCTTTACCTTCAATCCGAACGACAAGGTCAGCACCTACCTCAACATCGACTACGGCACCCAAAAGTTTGTAGGAGGCAAAGGATCGAACGACTGGATTGCCGTCGGCGGAGCCGCTCGCTTCCAGATCACCAAATCCATCGCCTTCTCACCCCGCGCCGAATATTACTACGATAAGGACGGTTTCATCAGCGGCACGGCTCAGAAGCTGAAGGAAATCACCCTCACCGGAGAGTACAAATTGGCCGAAGGCCTCCTCACTCGCCTCGAATATCGTCGTGACTGGTCTGACCAGCGCGTCTTCGAACGCGGCGATAATCCGGCCGTTAGCAAGAACCAGACCACGCTCCTCATTGGCCTGGTAGCCTTCTTCGGCCCCAAGCGCTAGTACTAAATCACTTCAAAAAAGACAAAGTGCGGTGGTCCAGTTTTACTGGCCACCGCACTTTGTCTATTGAAAGAGGTGATTTCTTGAATCCCAAACTATTATTTCTCGCCCTTGCAACGCCAATCTTCGCGGCAACGGTCTATACCGATGGCACCTTCACAAACGGCGTCGGGCAAGCCATTGATCTGCAAACATCCGCAGGCAGCACTCTATCGATTACTCAGGGTTCCACGACGGGAAATCCCGGAAACTTCGCAAACGTCCAGTTCGCCTTCACGCCCACCCCCACTGGACAGACAAAAGATATCAACCGGGCCAATTTCCGCAGCGATTTCCTCTGGGACCCCTCGGTCGACGGCCCGCTCGGCACAATCAATTTCTCGATGGACGTGAAAAACCTCAGTTCCACCGGCTTCTCTTCACTGGTGAGCGTATTTTGGCGGCCGGTCATTTTGCAATCTGGCTTAACCTTCTCAGTACTCTCCAGCAGCCTGCAAGCCACCCCGGGTGGATCGGCGTTTCAGCCACTCATCTGGAATTTCACCAGCGTCTCCAATTGGGTTAACTTTGAGAACTCTGCCCTGATTCCAAATTTCTCGGCCGGCGGCGCGCCGATACTCTTTGGCTACCGGGTTCAAATAGGAGTGGCTTGCAGTGGAGGGCCGGCAAATTCCTTTTGTCCTGCCACGACAGTAAACGATGCAATGGACAACTTCCGCGTCGAACTCACCGCAGCAGAACAGCCGAGCGGAATCCCTGAGCCCTCCGCCTGGGCCCTCGGTCTCGCCGGCCTCGCCGCCTTGGCCTTCAAACAGCGTCAGTTGTCGAAGAATTTCTGAATTGCGACGCTATCGCCAGTTTGTGCGAGCGCCAGCATCAACAGGATCCGCGCCTTCTGAGGGCTAAGATTGTCTGCTAGCACGCAGCCAATCTTCTTCAGTGCAAGCGTCGACACCCTGGATGCACTCATCGGAAAAACGCGACCTGAAGGAACGCGCGTGCTGATCACCACCGGGATGCCCCGAGCACGCGCCTCCTCAATCGCATCGAACATCAAGCCTGGAGTGCCACCAAGCCCTAGCCCGACAATCACCAATCCGCGCACATTCCCTTCGCGAACCAGGCTGCGGACGACAAGCCCATCAGCCCCGGCATAATTCATCACAATAGCTACGCGCCCAAGCCGTGTCTGGGGCCCCACCTTCAAAGTCTGACGCCGCAGCGGAGCTCGATAGAATCGAACTTTTTCAGAGTCCGCAACGCCAAGCCCGCCAAACTCAAGACTGCGGAAGGTCTCAACCTGATTCGTATTCGTATTCGTCACATCCCGGGCAGCGTTGATTTACCCACTCATCATTACCATCGCTCCCTTACCCACGGCCTCTGGCGAAACCGCCACTCGAACCGCATCGAGCAGATTCCTCGGCCCGTCGGCATCCGCATCTGACGCCGGTCGCTGTGCGCCAACCAGGATCACCGGCTTCAAGCTAACGGTCGTGGGATCGAGAAAGTAAGCGGTTTCTTCAAGCGTATCGGTCCCATGAGTAATAACGACACCTGAGATCTCCGGCCTCGAGAGCAAATCGTTCACCCGGCCCGCCAGACGAATCCAGATCTCGGGAGTCATCTCATTGCTTCCGATATTGGAAATCTGCTCAACCTGAATCTGCGCTACTTTGCGGATCGCAGGCACACTCGCAAGCAAATCCTCACCTGTGAACGCAACAACATAGCCACCCTTAGCCGGGTCATGCTTACTGGCAATCGTGCCCCCAGTGCTAAGCACAGCGACCGTCGGCAAACTCTGGGCAGCCACACTAAGGCAGCTCAACACAAACAATATGAGGTGGATCAAATTTATCTCCTAATGACTGCTCTAAATATCGCAGTACAGGTGTAACTCCGAAGTATGGGGCCGCAGGCGAATTGCCTTTGCCTCATCCTTCCACTTCTACGCAATATAAGTATCAATCACTCGGCTGTGAGCATAAATCAGGACACCATCCTGATCGGCCCGGTCGCCTTTTTCGGGCCCAAGCGCTGATCCCCGGCGAGTCCCAACTCACCTCAAGACCAACGCCCTGTGCCTCCAATCCAGAGCATGCCGCATTCCGCGCCGAGGCCCTCGTGGGGCGGCGCTTCGATCAGACGCTATGGGCTGCGCCCGAAGGCTCTCAGAATCCAACTGGAATGTTGTTCCAATCTGGCTCTCCGAAACTACACTGCACTATTCCCCAAGCCCATTGCCGATCCTGCTCATGCTCCTCAAAGAAGAATCGAGGAGCGCCACAAGTCAATGCCACACTTACCCAAACCCCATTCCGGGCTCATCGTGGAGGCACTTTCTGTTTAGCCGTGACAGGGGCCAATGCTCTTCGGCCAATCTTTTGGGTAAGCGGAACTTGTCCGTCCTAACTAAATTAAGCTTAACTCACGCACATACCATTATCAATTCGATATAGATCCATAAAAAGAGTTCGGCTAGTCCTAGTACTCACAAATTAACGAATCTATTGCCGGTCAGGTAGATCGATTGTACACTTAGCTCGTAATAGAGCCCTACCCTGAAGTAGAGTTAATGGAGTCGTTAATTGTGTTTATTAAATTCAAATTATACCTAACTGTTGTCATACTGTCATTGTCGTCCCTGAGTGCTGCATCTTTCAACGTTGGCTACATCGGATTCGATCCTGCGTTTGTCCCTGGTAGTCCAGGTGTAGCTGCCTTCTCGATCAATAATTTGACCGGTTCAAATTCGAATATCGACTTTCCAGTACTGACTGAAGTGGCCTTCAACGGCACCCTCACTGTGACCTACTGTGACGCAAATCTGGATTGCGACGACGTCCTGAATCAGAAGTCCTCCGCTCTGGTCATCCCCTCAAATTTCGGCCCAACCAACACGTTTGATCCCTTCGCCAGCGGATGGGTTTTTCCTTCCGACGCAATCTTCCGCTTTTCCCAATCCTCTTTTTTCGGCTCTGTTGTAATTCCTGGCAACCCATTCATTGCAAAGGACGCGCAAGACGTTTCCCGCAATTATTCGTTGTCAAGTTCGAGTCTTGACTTCTCTCTGTCGTCAACCGATCCGTTCATCGTCCTCTTGACCATTAATGGAGATGAAGTCGTCGGTGGTGAGATTCCAGAGCCTTCAACTTATTTCCTGCTCGCTAGCGGTGCTTTGATGATCGCGCTCCGCAAAAGATTTTCATAACGTAGTTCCTCGATCTCGTCCCCAGGTTTGTTCTTACTATTGCAAAGGGAGTTTTCTCTTGAAACTTGTTTCACTTTTGGCCGCTTTGGCGGCGGCGAATCTGTTTGCCCAGACGAATTTGACTCTGACTCCGACGCTCTCACCCGCATCTGGAAGCCCAGGCATTGCGTCGATTGCGATCACGGCCAGCGGCTTTCCAGCCGGTCTGGTGAGTCCATTGGACATCACGGTTTCCCTTCAGCCTCCCTCGCCCGGTGCTACTGTAACCACCACCGCGTTGGCCGTCACCAATGTCTTCGGCTCCACCAAGCGCGTTAGTTTCCGCATCCCGGCCTCTCTCGGTGCGCTCGCCAGCCCCACTGTCTATCAGGTCCGGCTTTCTTCCACGCCCTTAAATCTGGCAAGCGCTAATTTCTCGAACCTTACCGTCAATCCATCCGCCCAACTCACCTCCTCCGTCCCCACCTCGGGAACTGTTGGCACATCGATTCCGATCACGATCACCGGTCGCTACTCAAGCTTCACTAACGGAGTATCTTCCCTCAACGCTGGCGCTGGTATTACGGTATCGAACGTATCCATTCTCAACGGCACCACTTTCAATGCCACCCTCAATATCGACCCCGCCGCAGCTCCCGGACCGCGCACCTTGACGATCACCACCGGGCTTGAGGTCGCCTCTGCCGCTGGTCTCTTCTCCGTTACTCCCGCCACACCTCCTTCTATCTCCAGCATCACCCCTGGCAATGGCCAGCAGGGCGCAACCGTCCCGGTTACCATCACTGGCGTCAACACCAACTGGACCA
>CAZZGS010000150.1:7171-8921 GCA_964653845.1 uncultured Bryobacter sp. | reverse complement strand
CGCCAGCGTAATTGGCGTCATCACCTTCATCTACTCCAGGATGTGATTTCGCAGTTAGTGGATGGGAATTCTGATCCTGCCCTCTACTTCGCCACCCAAACTGCTCCGCGCCAGAAAAGCATCTGACCACCGCGACGGTCTATAAACGAAACCTGGCAATCATATCGGCCAGCACCAATCGGGGCTAACGGCACTTCGATCTCCACTCCGGCGGAGTTAAGCCGGGTGCCGGGCCGAGCGGTGAATTCGATGGGGGCGGTTTCGAAGATCTTTACCCCGTCGCGATAAAATCCGGCATAAGCCGTAATCGGCCCAGGAGTGGTCGCTTCCGGACGATACACTTCTCCGAAGATCACCAGCGAGCTACTTCCATCAAAGACCTGCGTCACGCTGGGGATGAGCTTGCGCCCCTCACGAACGAGGGGATTGCTTACCTGGCGCTTGTCGCGGCTGGCCGTGTATAGTGCGGCATTCATCTTCGTGCGGGGTGGGCCAAGGATGATAGAACTGCGACGCATAGGCCCCTCGACACGGTTGAGATTCGGCACCGTGAACTGCTGCAGCAGCGTACCAATGCGCCCAGTCTCACCATCCCGAACAAGAAACTTGATTGAGTACTGCCCGGGCAAAAGCGTATATCCCGTATCGTATTCGATCAAGCCACTAGCCAGTCGCTCGCGCGAAACCGGGTCCACCTTGAAGCTCACCCGATCACGCAACGTTTTGATGGTGCGGCCATTACTGTCCTTTACCTCTGCAAGAAGATCTAGCTCTGCACGCCCGGCACCATTGCCGGATTTTCGATCCGATATCAGCTCGGCACCTGCAATCGTTACCACCACCGGCACATAGTATTCGTCGAGGTTCAACTGGAAGTAATGGACGCCGGCAGCAAGAGGAATCTCGGTAATGGGGCTTTCAAGCAGAAACGCCTCCTCAAGGTGGCGTTCGCGATCGTTGGCGCTCATCCGTTCAAACACCTTGTCGCCATAGTAGCCGTCGGCGTAATCGAGGCGCACCTTTTCACGAGTTGGCACCTGGATCGAGATGCGACGAAATTTGCCATCGGTTGCGGTGTTGCTCGAGTAGTATCCAATCAAGTAGTAGCTCGTATACAGCCTCTGAGCTTGCTGGATGCCCGCTTCGAGGTTGTTATTGTTCAGCCAGGCCTTTCCGCCAGTTTCTGCAGCCAGTGAATAAAGAGCATCCTGAGACTGCTCGAAAGCCTCATTAAGCGCCTCACCGGCAACGCCGTTATAAGCCTCAACCCCACCGGGGCTGGCAACAGAGGCATCCCCCATGCCCGGCTGCACGGCAAGGCCCCGAGTGTCGATTGGATAGAACTCAACGTTCGCGCGGCGGGCAGCACTCACCAGCGCTCGCATATCGGCCAGATTACGCCCCTGCCCCATGCTCCAGCCATCAGAAAAGTAAATGAGTGCCTTGCGCTCGCGCGTGCGCTCTAGCTGCCGTGTAGCGCGGCCAAGCGTTGCCAGTCGGCGATTGGTAGCGAAGATATTAAATTCGCTATTGGTGGCACCAAAGCCAATCGTACTTTCCTCATCACTAGACTCCCGATCCATGCGCATCAACTTGCCGAGGGCAGCCAGAAGCAAATCTCGATCCGATGTAAAGTCCTGCACGGTCAGCAGGTTTCCGCGTGAGGAAGCCATAATGGCGATGCTATCGGCGCTGGAGATACCTCGCTCAAGAAATTTCATGGCGCCGACAAAGGCTCGTCCCATAGAAG
>CAZZGS010000150.1:0-7161 GCA_964653845.1 uncultured Bryobacter sp. | reverse complement strand
GCCACCGAGATCAAAATAGAGAACCATCTTCCGGCTCACGGCAGCCATCCCAGCCTCCGGGGCAGCACTCCCGCGAGCGCTCACAGCAGCATCGGCAATCTGCTGGTATTCGCACACCGTGACGCGCTGAGGCACACCATTCTCAGTAACTGTAAAGTCCGATGCAGTAAGCCCAGCCAGTGGACGCCCTCCAGAATCTCGCACCTTGACGGCACGCAAAACCAGCCTCGCACCGGTAGAAAACGTCGGAGTTGTAGCATCCTGCCCGGGCACCACCACAGCAACCAGCAACAGCACAAAAAGCAGCCGCATCAGTACCGCACCTCTATACCAAGCTGGATCGAGCGCATCGGGTTGGCAGCAACAGGTAGCCCGAAGAGGATGCTGTTCAGTGTGGCACCCCAACGCGTAAAAACAGGGTGGTTCAGTGGGTTGGTCGCGTCGATGCGCAAATCTGCACTAATACGATCACCAATCCGCACCGTCCTCCAAAGGCTTGAATTCAGAGCGAATTGCCGCGGCCCCGTAATAATGTTGCGCCCAGCGTTCCCCCAGGCCCCAGCTGCGGGGCGCGAGAAAGCTGCCGGGTTAAGCCGCAACCCTGCCGGAGATTCATAAAGCGGTTCGCCTGTATAATCGGGCCGCAAACTGCCCAAAAAACCGGTACCGCCGGTAGGCCGGGCATCGATGGGTGTGATCGGCTGGCCTGTCGCGATGGTCAAATCGCTGCTCCAACGCCACTCGTCGAAGAAGCGCTGTAGCCATCCACTTGTGAAGCGAAAAGTGTAGTCTGCCGTGATGCGGCCGGTGACACGCTGATCAAAATTAGACCTGCCCCGTTCCGCAGAGAGACTGGCCCAATTTTGGGCAATCAGGGCTGGCTGGTTACCTCCACCAAGAGAAGCATTGTCGAGAGCCTTGGCCCAGGTAATTTGTGACCGTACAGCCCAACCGCCACGCAGGCGGCGGCGCAGCTCCATCTGCCCGGCATGGCGGCTTGAATTACCACCTGACAGAAGGTATTGAAAGCCGGAAGGGCAGCTAAGACATGGGTTCACGCCACCTGCCGGATAGGTATTGGGATAAATCGCCTGTTGAGCGTGCGTGCCCTTAACCCCAAGATAAGAGACTTTCGCAACCAGCCCCCACCCCAAGTCACCTTCAACAGAAGCTTGCCAGTTTTGCGCCGTGCCAGGACGAAAGCGGGAATCAATGCCATAGGTACCCAAAGCACTGCCAGGTGCTGTCAGGGCACTAGCCAAACTAAGTGGCGCAGCGCCAGAACTATTGCCAATTGCGAAGTTTCTGCCAAAAGGCGGCTGGGCCGCCAGTGAAGTGGCGAGTAATTCGTAGATGCCAGTATCGGCATAGATGCCATACCCTGCACGCACCACCAGCGAGGATCCAAAGATCGGCAACCAGGCAAGCGATACCCTTGGCTGAACCAGTGATCGAAATGGCGATACCAGAGTCCGATTCGCGCCACTAGCGGGCAGAGCGCTGGCAGAAGCAAAACCTTCACTAACGGCAAGGTTCGCCAGTCGAAAGTAGTTTTCTGTATAGGGTGAAGCATATTCCCAGCGAGCCCCCAAGTTAAAAGTGAGCCCAGCGGTAGGCCGCCATTCACTCATCAGAAAAACTGCCCAATCATTCGCCCGCAGATAACGATCAGCAGGCCCGGTAGCAAGAGATGCTGTAGCCGGCTGCCCCAACAGAAAGTCAGCCCAGTCAACGCCACTCGCCGCAGCGGTAAAGCTAAAGCTGCCCCGAGCATCGGGCACACCAAGCTGGTTACGTTGCCGACGAGAAAAGTTGAAGCCCGTGCGAACTTGCCACCTCCCGATACTGCCATTCTCAGCGGCGGCAAAGCTGAGATTCTGCACTTGCAGCCGCCGCGCATTGACATCACGCAATCCACTCATGCCACCAGAAAAAAACAATGAGGGCGGCCCCCAGTCTTCGGGCCGCGCATCAGCCCCAACAATGCCAGCCTCCCCAGCAACATCGCGCACTTCAGCAAAGTAAGGGAGAACTCTTTCATAGTGTCGATCAAGCGACACAGAAAACTGTCCCTGCCAATTTACAGGCCGTCCAGGCACCCAGCTAACAGTAGTCTTTTCTCCACCAGAGCGGTTCCGGTCAAGAAAGCCAAACAGCGAAGACTCATCACCACGCACGCGCTCAGTTCTAAGTTCCGCAGCCAAATGCCCGGCGCCAATAATTTTGGTCAACTGCAAAAACCACGCATCGCGATGCAAGTTGCGGATGATCGGGCTTTCAATGTTGTAGCCCGCACCTGTAGTCCTGCCAGCTTGCGGATAAAAACTTGTAAGAGCGGCGGCTTGCCGGCTGAGGCGCTGTGCTGGAATGATAGCAGCTGGAAAAGGAAATCCGCTGCTAGGATCCATCACCGCACCACCTCCAGCGGAGAAGTCCCCATTGCGCTCAGCAAGCGTAGGCACGCGCCCCGCAATCATAGTAGCTGTACGATTGCGAGCCCATTCGTAGTTCAGAGAAAAGAAAGTCGATGGGTCTTTAGGCCTTTTGCGCCGCAATGAAAGAGGCCCGCTCAATCGAGCCGTCGAGCCAAGCAGCGTCCGAGTAGGCGGGCGGGGGCTCAACCCGCTGATGCTGTAAGGAACGGCATCCAGCGCTGAAGTGTTCAGCGTTCCCAGCAGCGAGGCAAAATAAGCAGACCTGCCGCGCTGCACATTACCAATCGCGGTCGACTGGGCAAAATCAGAATCGTTGGCATTGTCGACACTCCCATTGATGAGATAGCCCGTAAGCGGCCGCTGTATCGTTTCGGCAATATCGGTGCGACCTGGAGCGGGACTTGGCTTTTGGAGAGCGACAGCAGGCCCACAGGGGACAGATTCCGGCAGCAGTTCGAGTTCAAATACGGTGGCCTCAGTAGTTGCCGGCAACGTTTGCACAACAAAGCATGGTGTTTCAACGGTCACACTTACAATGTCCCCATTGGAGTCAAAGCCAATAAATTCATATTGGCCCTTGGGGTCTGTTGTCGCCATAAGCTTCAAACGGGCCGTGGTGAGCGAGACAGTGGCACCAGGAATCGGCTGATTGTGGTACCGCACCTTTCCACGGTAATCCGCCCCAGTAGCGATACTGAGGTGGGCCAACAGCGTTAATACTGTAATTACGTATCTCATGCCGTCACAAAGAGGAAACAGTAAGTAGCATGGCAAAAACTTCCAGGATATGCGAAGACTGAACCCTTAGGATTTCGGAACAAGTGAGGGTTCTGAGTCGACTACCAGAGATTCAACAAGCGCTTGTCCCTCACGAAACCGCAAGCCTAGGCGCTTCAGAACTGGCCCAAGTACAAGAGGCGGCTGTACGATTTGAACTTTAGGAATGTTCATCGAAGGCGGTGGAATCTGCATTGGGAATGCATAGTAGACCTCCTCAAAAATATCGAACAACCCCTTCAATCCAGTGCGGTCGACAACCGGGCGGCCCGCCTCCTTCGAAAGCAAATCACAAAAGGTCTGAATCGTGCCCGAACTCATCATCAGCCACCCTTTTTGAGGGTCAGCATTGCCCGCCCGGTCTGCTTCCCCCAACGTAGATGGAAACGGAATACCTGGCGTAAACATTGGCTTTCCCGAAGGAGAGGCTAGCTTTGCACCGCCCGGTGCCTGTTCCAGCAGCCAAACTTTGGTCATTTTACTTTCAATGTGTGCCCGAAAACCGAATCGCTCTTCAAGCATGGTTCGCACCATTGCAGGGATCTCCTCGGATGGCGTTTCTTTGGGAAATGTGGCTCTGCCGCTATATTTATTCTTGAACCACTTCGCCCGGGACAACTGATACTCCTTTACACCGTAAGCTAGCCGGACCATCCGTGACATGGATGCCATATAAAAATCAACCGTTCCATTCCCATACGTTAAGCCGATTTTGTCCATCTTGGCGACATCCAGAACATAGGCATCTGGCTGCAGGCGCAATGAGGTAGCTTCAAAATGCGGTTGCCTGTCCCATGCAAAGACGGAAAGACCGAGCAATGCGAAGAAGATGATTTTTAGTAGTGATTTTTTGTTCATAAAACAGTACAGATTTTGTTAACTAGCAAAAAAACTGGGAAGCAACTGAAAGTGAATTTTGTGCTCGGTCAATATTGCTAAACAGGGTACAGACAAAAAACATTCGACGCAACCTTACTTTTATCGGGGCGAACTTGCGCAGGCCTTTGGGTCATCCTTAGCATCTGAGGCGGGGCAGGTCAACAGCGCAGATAACACGGCTTGATGCAACTCCTCTCCCAGTGCCCCGACGTGGGAAAAGCGAATTTTGTGGGACTGATCAACCAAAACAATTGTTGGGAATTTATCAATTCCCAGGCTCGGTAGAGAGACTGTGAAACTGGCCTCACTAAGAAGGCCATGCTTCTGGAGGAATGACCTACCTCGTATTTGGTCCTCAGGCATTAGGTAGTGAATATTTGCTAATCGCAGAAGTTCTGCGGATTTTTCGAGTTTCAAATAGATCTTAGCTTCAGCTTCACAGAATCTGCAATTCGAGGATATAGCAATGAATATCATTTCTTTTCCCTGCGGTGACTTTAAAGCGAGGGGATTAAACATTTTTCCGACAGGCGGAGCGTTAGAAGTGAATCTATTCTTCCACATTGGAATGTAGACTATGAGCGCAGCCGATAAAGCGAGTACAGAAAAAACATTGCAAATGATGGCTAGCATCCTTGCGTTTTTATGAATCCATATTTCCATCTATAGATCTTTCTGGTACTGAGCGCGCAGAATACCACGCGCTCAGTATTTTGATGAAAACCAGCCAATGTTAAGGGGTGCTTAGGCGCACCACTTGGAATTACAGCCGGACAAAACCCATCCTTGAGTCGTCCATGTGTAAAGGCATCCACCGCTACACATCCATTCTGCGGCAACTGCCGATAAAGCAGAAAGTGCCCCGATAAGCACAAGCCTGGAAACAGCTTTTTTCAATGATTTGTTCATCGTTCTAGATTGAACATCCAATAGTAGACTAAATCGCTTAGTTTTTTTTGCAACAATAATCTTAATAAAAAGATCACAAAACGATTTCGCAACAAAGTATTTCAAGTTCAAGTTGTTCTTGGATACCCTCTATATCGTGTCAGTCCCTTGCTTTGGCGCTAACTTGCTATAACTAAACCATTTCAAGCAGCAGCAGGATGGCGCCGGCAAACTATTTGTGAAACATAATAGATATATAAACTTTATATAATAACCCCTTCGTGCCAATTATGGCAACTTTTTTGATCTAGATGCAGAGCTCGTAAAATGAAAAAGTGACTACTATTCAGCTCATGCAATTTCCATGGTTTGGACACAAATGCCAACGTTGTCATGCGCGGTAAGAAGTGCGTTGCGCCTTGGCCCATCGCAATGACTTTTTCTATCAATTCGACCGAACAACTAGAGATCGCCTCGCCAATCCTGACTTAGCCAAATTGAAATACACTCAGACCTCGAATTCAAGAACTGCGAAATCGAATAGCCCGGTAGCCACAGGCTCTTGATCTGCATGCCGCCGCTGATGTTTAATGCCCTGTAGTTTGCCGTCTTCAACTAGAACTGCTTCGCCGCCTCCTGCGCAAACTGCATGCTTGCGGCATTCCTCAGCGCCACCAGCACCCTCAGGCTTGCCGTGGCCGCAGCCTCGACCAAGATGCATACCGAAGATCAGGCCAAGCTCTTCCGCTTCACCTTCGACCACAGCATCCTGCTCGCCAGCGTAATCGGAATCATCACCTTCATCTACTCCCGCATGTGATGTCATAGTTGGCGAATGAGAATTCCAATTCTGCTCGCCGCCGTTGCCTTACTTGCTTCAGGCCAACACCCAGATGCAAAGTCTGAAGGTGCCAGGCTCTTCATCCGTAATTGCTCTGCCTGCCACGGCGATACCGGCAAAGGCGGCCGCGGGCCAGACCTCACCACCGGCGATTGGAAGCACGGCGGCTCAGTCGACGACCTGATCCGCAGCATCTCCCAAGGCATCCCCGGCACCCAGATGCCGCCCATCAACATGCCCGACGAACAGGCAAAGTCAATCGCCGAATATCTCTTCTCCATCACAGCCAAAAAGAACGAAACGCCCACCGGCAGCGAGGCCCTCGGCCGCACTCTCTTCTTCGGCTCAGCCAATTGTTCCGCATGTCATATGTTCGCCGGGCGAGGCGGCGTCCTCGGCCCAGACCTCACAAACTCGCGAGCTCGCTACCAGGCTTCCGCTCTCACAACCAAAATGGCAACCCCCATCCCAATGATCGAAGCCGCAGGCCACCGTGGAGTAGCCAAAGGCGAAGACACCTTCACCCTGCAAATGATGGATAGCCAACAAAGGTGGCACCTCCTCAACAAGCGCGACCTCACAAATCCAATCCGCAAGCTCGAAGTCCCTCATCCCAACATCGCCGCCAAAGATCGCAACGACATCGCAGCCTTCCTCATCAACGCATCGACAACCTACGATCCAGCCACCGATTGGAAGCCCGCCCCAGACCTCAACGTAACCTTCGATCGGCTCAAGAACGCCGCCGCAGAACCCCAAAACTGGCTCACCTACTGGGGTGGCCTCGAAGGTCGTCACTACTCTGGCCTCAAACAAATCACCCCAGCCAACGCCGCCCAACTCAAAAGCACCTTCACCTACCAACTCGGCGGCAACACAGTAGAAACAACGCCCATAGTTGTCGACGGCATGATGTTCGTAACTGGCCCACTCAACAACGCCTCCGCCCTCGACGCCAAAACCGGCCGCCGTCTCTGGAACTACACCCGTCAACTTCCCAAAGTCGCCAGCCACTGCACCGTCATGACCAATCGCGGCTTCGCCATCCTCGGCGACCGTCTCTACATGGCCACCCTCGATACACACTTGGTCGCCCTCGACGCCAAGTCCGGCAACGTCATTTGGGACATAGAAGTAGACGACTACAAAAAAGGTTTCTCCATCACCCACGCCCCACTAGCCATCGACGGCAAGATCATCGTCGGCGTAACCTCCGGCGAGTGCGCCCTCACCGGCTTCGTTGATGCCTACGACGCCAAGACCGGCAAGAAGCTCTGGCGCACCCACTCCACCCCGCAACCCGGCGACCCCAACCGCAAAACATGGAACCCCGAAAAATCC
>CAZZGS010000149.1:0-8928 GCA_964653845.1 uncultured Bryobacter sp. | reverse complement strand
GTGCCAGACTGCGCCACGCATGGTCCAAAAACTCTTCTTGTGGTGAGGGTCCAAGCAGACCCATTAGCCGTTCTTCACCGAACTCTTTGTCGCCCTGAAACACTTCGGTCAATCCGTCGGTGTAGAGCAGCAATTGTGCACCGGGTTGGAAGGTCCAGCTCTCTGTTTCATAGGTTCGGCCGGGGAGCATGCCAAGCGGGGGGCCACTGGCACCAATCAGGATTGGCTGCTCTGTGAGACCGACCAGGAAGGCAGGGTTGTGCCCGGCGTTAACTGCTTCCAGCTTGTGTGTGTTGGGATCCAGGCACAGGAGGATCGCCGTTACGTAACGCCTACGGGCCTCGACTCCCTCCTGCCAGTGCAACTGGTTCAGCCGCTCGGCGACTTCTTCCATCGGCAAGCCAGCACCGGCAATTGCGCGGAAGCTGGAGCGGAAGGTCATGCTGATCATCGCCGAGGCCAGACCCTTGCCGGCAACGTCGGCCAGTACCATCATCAGCCGGCCATCAGGTAACGGCATGACATCGACATAGTCTCCGCCTACCTCATAGCAGGTGGTCGAGCGCATTTGCAGCTTGTAGCCCTGCACGTCGGGAATTTCCTGCGGAAGGAGACTGCGCTGGATCTGCCTTGCCGCGTCGAGGTCGAGCTGCACGCGCTCCCATTCGAGAGACTTCTCATGATGCTGCGCATTGCCAATCGCCAGAGCCGATTGCAAGGCAAGGCCTTCGAGGAAGTCTGCTTCTTCAAGCGACAAAGGGTGCGGCCGGTAGACCACCAGATGCGCCAGCGCGTCACCGCGTTCACCGGTCAGCTTGGCGCTCGCATAGCCGGGAATCTCGACACGCTCGCTCCAGCGTGTCCAATCGTCCGGCACATCGCCATAGACCAAGGTGCGTTCTTCAAATCCTGGGCCGGTGCCAAAAAAGAAGGCACCTTCGGCTTCAAGTTCTTTAGACGCGATCTCAAGAACAGCCTCCAGCACTTCGTCCAGGCGGATGGTTGCATGGACGCGGCGGGAGGCCTCCAGCAGACTCTATACGCGAAAGAGTTTCTGCTGCAGGTCGATAGTTTCGTTGTTGCCTTGCATCGAATGCATTGTGGGATTATCTCGCATTTCCAGGGTCGGCATTTAAGAAAAACTCTCCAGAGCTTCACGTTCATCAGTGAAGCACTCGAAGGTTGAGTACAACTTGGTGATCTGGAGCAGGGCATCCACTCGTTTTTGGGGATTGAGGAGCTTCATCCGCTTGCCCTTTGAAGTTACGCGGGCATAGCTGCCGACAAGCTCTCCGAGCCCCGCACTGTCCAGGTACGATACCCCTGAAAGGTTCACGAGTAAATCAACCGCGTTGTCGCTTGCCTTCTGGATTGCCGCTCTGAGTGCACCAGTGCCGTCGCCCAGGGTCAACTGCCCCGCCAGGTCTAGTATTTCGGTGCCGTCCTTGCGGCGGTGTTGAATGGTTAATGACATGCAACTTCAATGGCAATCCAGCTGCCAATGCTAATTGTCTTGAATTTCTTGCACTTAGGCTTGCCTGCAGCCGGAAAATAGCACAAAGTGGATAATTGCGTTATCCAAAAAGATAATGACGGCAAACACCTCAACACTTCTCTTGAACGCCTCAGTCCTGGTCTTTCTTTTCAGGGCTTTGGCCGGGGCTCGCAGCCCGCCGCGCCGTGATGACGTGGCCCGCCAACTTTTGAAGCTCTTGAACGACTTTCTGCCTTTCAGTCAAGGGGTGATAGCACTGGGCCGGTCCGAATCAGAACTGGAGCTGGAATTTCTTGCTCAGGGAGGCGATGCTTCGATCTGGCAGCATGTTGCCAGTAAAGGCCCTTTTTCGAGCACAGAACAGGCTGCTGTGCCTGTATATGTAAACGGCGCCTTGTGTGGGGTGATCTTGGTGGAGAGCAACAGCGTGGACGCGCTTGCAACCCTCACTGCTGTTTCGAGCCTTGCTTCTGTGGCGATCGAAAGTGTTCGCGAAGTGGAGGAATTACGTCGCGAATATGTTGAGCTTGAGCGGAAGCTGTTGCAGAGGAATAGCGGGGGGATTCTGGGGCAGAGTCCAGCGGTATTGAAGCTGTTAGACAGAATCGAAAGGTTGGCTCCGCGCGACACGACCGTGCTGATTTTGGGGGAGAGTGGAACGGGTAAAGAACTGGTGGCAAAGCTTCTGCATGCCGCCAGCCCACGATCAGCTGCTCCTTTTGCTGCGATCAATTGCGCGGCCATTGCTGGAGATCTGCTGGAGAGCGAACTCTTCGGTTATGAAAAGGGGGCTTTTACCGGGGCTGTGGCAGCAAAAAGAGGGAAGCTCGAGGCTGCTGACGGGGGAACTCTATTTCTGGATGAAATCGGAGAACTTGCTGTTCCGCTGCAGGCGAAGCTTCTGCGCGTCTTGCAAGAGCGGGAGTTTGAACGTTTGGGTTCCACACGTCCTCTGAAGGTGGATATCCGGGTGGTAGCGGCTACCAATCGCGATTTAGCTGAAGAGGCCAGGGTAGGGAAGTTTCGTCAAGATCTCTACCACCGTTTGAATGTT
Source organism: uncultured Bryobacter sp. (assembly GCA_964653845.1). GTDB lineage: Bacteria > Acidobacteriota > Terriglobia > Bryobacterales > Bryobacteraceae > Bryobacter. The sequence continues at coordinate 6,379 of CAZZGS010000149.1, read as the reverse complement.
GTGTCGCTACGCACGCCGCCGCTGCGTGAGCGGGCTATGGATATTCCATTGCTTGCGCAACACTTTTTGGGAGCTTTTTCGGCTCAAACAAACCGCAAGAGTTTGTCGCTATCTCTAGATACGTTGCGCTGTTTGGAGGCGTACCATTGGCCGGGTAATGTGCGAGAACTTGAGAACGCAATCGAACACGCTGTTGTTCTGGCGGAAGGGCCCTTGATTTTGCCAGGGGATTTGCCCGAGCATCTCTGGACTTCGGCGAGCCCGGCGGTGGCTGGAGTCTTTCAAGACTCCGTTGCCGATGCCAAACGTGATAGCATTCTGCGAGCCTACGAGCAATCGAAGGGCGACTATAAGGGCGCGGCAAAGATCCTCGGTCTACACCCCAATTATCTGCTTCGGCTTGTACGCAATCTGGGCTTGCGCGAAGCGGTCAAGAAATAGAGAACCCATGTCACTGACTTACGAAATCGATGGCTCAACTAACCCCGTGCTGATCCGTATGGCTGGGAATCTGACGCTTGGTCCGCAATTGACGAAATTTTCCAGAGAGATCCATGCGATTCTGTCGGCCAATAAACCGGCAGGGCTGATTTTGGATCTGTCGGCAATTCAAGAAGTGGATAGCTCTGGTCTGGGTGAACTGGTGGTGCTGTACACCACGGCAGATCAACATGGCGCAGGCTTATGTTTGCTGAACCCCTCAGAACGAGTAAGCCGCGTAGTTAGTGCTACACGGCTTACGGGTATTTTGCCTCAATTGCCTGACTTGGAATCGGCTAAGGCCTGGATTGCTTCGTCTCCTTAGAAATCCATACGCAGGCCAAACTGCAAGACTCCCGTAGGTTGTCGCCATCTTATCGATGAGGGCGATCTTGGATTGGATTGATTGTGCTTTAAGGGGTAGCCGCCAGAATTAGCCTGATGTTGAAGAGTCGATGATTCAAATGCGTCATACTGTCCAAAGGCTGTTCGGGCAAGTAGGCACTAGGGAATTGAAAAGGAATGAACCGATTTTCGAAGTAGAACGGCTGCAGCGCATTGGGGGATTGTGTCCGCTTGAGTGGGATCTGGCGGCGGGGTCCAAACCCATGTCGAGCTTTGGGTGGATGCTGAGCGTTGAGCAGTGCAGGGGGATGGATGTCGAGCGATTTCATCTGGTGGCGAGAGATTCGCAGGGTCTGGCCGGGGCCTTTGAATGTAGCTTAGAGGCTTCGGGCCATCCGGCATCGAGGTTTGACGAAACAGTTTTTGGGGGCTCTGCCGGTGTCGCAAAGATGTTTCTGATGAGCTGTCTGCCAGCCATGGTAGTGCAAAAGCGAATCCAGCGGCCTGGGTTGTCGCCATCGCAGGCGCAGCAACTTCATGTGCAACTGGTTGATGCTGTTGAAGCCGTGGCCGAGACCAGCAATGCCACGGTGGGGTTTCGGCAGATCGATGAAAGCGATGAGAAGCCATTGACGGCTGTGCTGAAGCAGAGGTCATATTGCGTGAGCGTTGATTTGCCGTTTGCGCAGCTGGATCTTGAGGCCAATTGGAGGAGTTTTGATGATTACCGAAGGGAGCTGAAGCAAAAGCACCCTGCAATGGAAAGCAGCATCCGGAGGGAACTCAATCGCGGCAAGCGGGGCGGGCTCGAAATTCGTCAGGAGGCAGATGCAGCAGATTATGTCCAGTTTTATGGTCTGCTACGCGATCACCATCTTCGTCTCAATCGACGTGCCTTTTCATGTGGAACCGATCTATTGCTGCAGCTCAAGCGGAATCTGGGCGAACGATTGGTACTTTCAGTAGCCAGGATTGCTGGCGAGATTGCCGGTGTGTCGGTTGGGATCCGTCTTGGCGAGGCGATTGCATTCCCGTTGATTGGGATTGACCAGGAGAAGGGCAAGTCGGCGGCAACCTATTTCAATCTGGGGTACAACTTCAACATTGACCAGGCGATTGGGCAAGGGATACGTTCGATTCACTTTGGCACGCTGGTCTACGAAACCAAAGTTCAGCGAGGTTGCCGGCTGGTGCCAACCTTACTGTATCTGCGCCACGCCAATCGCTTGCGACAGGGAGTAGCCAGGCACTTACTTAAGCTGCGTTCGAGACGCATTTGTAAGAAGTACAATTTGGATCGAATGTCTATTCCATTTGAGCAGAGTAGGAGCTAGCGCTTGCTGAAAAGGTCCATTATGGTGACCAATGGACTACACAGTTCCGGTGTAGCATCTGCCAAGGCGCTTGCCGGCAGCGGCTATGACGTGATTGGAGCCGATTTTGGCCGGCTGCCATTCAATCTGAGTTCGCGTCACGTTCGGGTTCACTATCCGATTCTGGGGAGCAACAGCAAGGAATTGAAAAGAACGCTGTTGGAGGGGATAGCGCGGCACCGTCCCTCGGCGCTATTGCCCATTGGCTCGCGCTTTGTAGCGGCGGCGATTTCGGGCCGCCAAGAGATTGAAGTTACTACGGCGCTGCAGGTTCCGAGTCTGGAGGCCTTCCTATCCGCCTTTGAGAAGCCACTGTGCATGGCGGAGTGCCGCAAGTTGGGCATTGCGCATGCTCAGGTTTATACGTTGGCGGAGGCAAGACAGCTTTTGGGCGGCGCTCATCGGTCGACGAGACTGGTGCTAAAGCCTGATTTTGATGCTGGCGGCGCGCAAGGGGTCCGCTATCCCTCAAACCTTGAGGAGTTGGAGGAATTCTACGGAGCGACAGTCCTTCAATACGGAGGGGCGATGATTCAGGAATACATTCCTGGAACGGTGAAGACGATGAAGGCGGTGACACTGTTGTTTGGGGAAGGGGGCAGACTGGTTGCGGCCTTTACGATACAGAAGTTGGGGCAATGGCCTCGAGAGGGTGGGGTCACGACGCTGGCCCAAAGTACGGCCGACGAGGGGATCGTGAATCAAGTGTTGCCATTCTTCGAGAAGTTGAAGTGGGTGGGTGCGGCAGAGGTGGAGCTGAAGTATGACGAGCGGGATGGCCTGGACAAAGTGATTGAGATCAATCCCAGGTTTCCGGGCTATGTTGGATTTGCTTTAGAGTGTGGCTTGCGCTTGCCGCAGTTGGCGGTAGCTGAAGCACTCGGGGAGGGTGAGGCACGGGAACTGGTTTTTCCGAGTTACCGGCTTGGGGAGGTGTATTGTAATCCTGGATTACTGATGGAGGCTGTTTGGTCGGATCTCAGTAGTGGAATCAAGCCTGATTTGGGCTTGAGAAGCGCAGAAATGATCGTTAGGCCGGCTTGCCGAGGTGTTGGCTCTTGGTTTGGAGATCCTGGGCCTATGGTGGGGAGAGTGCTAGATCGATTCAGGCGGACGGGAGAAAGCCGTTGTTGATGAAAGAGAGGAAGTGGTGCGGTCGTCCGGGGTCGAACCGGAATGGATTTCTCCGCTGGTACCTAAAACCAGTGCGTCTGCCAATTCCGCCACGACCGCAATGCTTTAATGATACCCGAGCTTAGTCGGTAATGACGTAGAGATTTACGGGGCTGACGAAGAAGCCCATCGCGAAGAGGCGTCCAAAAATTCCTTCACGCTCTTCCCGCACGTCGACCCAGTGAATCGAAGAGGATTCGCCTTTGTCCGCGAAGAAACCAACACCACCACGCTTGAGCTTGTTGTCCGTCCATGCGTCGACAATCTGGCCGTTGACTCTGGTTACGAAATGGTCCCCACGGACGCTCATTTGTACGTGGTACAGAGTGTCGGGACGAACCGAAAGAGGCAGCGGGAGGCGCTGACGATCCCGTTCAAAGCCATTGACCACTGCGTAGCGAATCATGTCTGCAACCGGCAGAGCACCATTCTTTCGAACCACAATTTTGGTGGCGTAGTAGTTGCGCAGGTCTGGGGCTCTGAATGCCCAGCTCATCGCGGTTTTGTCGATCTGTCCTTCAAACTCCATGCGATAGTCAGCTAGCTTCACTGAAGGTTTCCAGATTTTTAAACTTGAGGGTCTCATGCGACCGTTGTCGCTATCCCATTCAGAAGCCCTTCCACCAAGCCAACCCTTCGCGCCCTGGCTGAAGTCCTCGTGAATCTTGACTGGGCTCTCGGAGGGAATAATTCCTTTGAGATATTCATTGGCTTGAGCAATGATCGGATTGCTACGGGCAAAATCGCCAGTTAATGATATTGCCTTGGGGCCAAGGTTTTGAGGGCCGGTAGAACCCGTCGCGGCAGAAAAGGCGAGGACGGCTATCATAACCGTCGATAGAACTACGATGATTTGAGCCTGAAGCTTGGAACTCTTTTGCTTCTTCTTCTTTTCATCCTGCACCAAGTCGTAAAGATCTTCATCGCCGTAGATGAGACTTTCCCTCGCGTGACGAGCGCTGACGGCTCGACCGCGACGGCGATGTTCCTCGTTGCAGAATTCTCTATCAGAGAGCCCGCGCCAAAAGCCGATTTTACCTTTGCAGTAACCGCATCGCATGGATTTTTTCTTTTATGCCCACAGTCAGAATAGCCGTGAACTTCTTCACTTCCTAGTCAGTAGGTAGGGAAATAGTCCTTTATCAGGTACTCACCTAGGCTTTCCTAAGGGTTTGTTCCTAAAACCTATAGATAGGCTGAAACAAATGGTCTATTCCACCCTTGAAATCGGAGGATTCGGCTTCCGGGCAGGTAAAACCTTATCAACTGATGTCCAACAGTACTGACTTATTTCTTCATGGAATGGATCGTCTGCTTAGAGGGTTAACATTAGGGTTGAAACAGTTATGAAGATTCCAGACCTTCCAGAAGGCCTCGTTGGGGATGAAAAAAGCGTGGAACTGATCCGCATGATCCTCGAACAAACAGCGTCACCCTTTTCGCGTCAACAGTTTAGCCCTGGACATGTAACTGCAACAGGGCTAGTTTTGCATCCTGACGGTGCGGGAATCCTGATGGTTTTACACGGGAGACTCAAAAGATGGTTGCTGCCTGGGGGACATGTCGAGCCGGCGGTGGACGGAGATGTTCTGGAGGCAGCGGCCCGGGAAGTCCTGGAAGAAACCGGTGTGAGTGTATGCGGAGGAGAAATCGTCGGGGCTGATGTCCACGGCATCCCGGTCAAAATTCGGGAAGGGGTGGTGATAGAGCCCTACCACTTGCATCATGACGTATTAGTCTGGTTCCGGTCGACAGAGATAGATCTGACGCTGAGTGAGGAGAGCACTGATTTGCGCTGGGTCTGGCCGTCGGAGTATGACTCGTATGCTGTTCCCGCAAATGTGCGGCGGGCTTACGCGCGGGTGTTGGCGCGTTGATGGCTTTGAGTGTAATTGTCAAGATGCTGCTCATAGGCTTGGCTTAGCCGCTGGCGGATCTCGTCACCTTGCTGAATTTGGATCGATTCTACAGAGGCGACGGGCAGGAGATCTCGAGTGGAAGAGGTGATAAACAGGCCGTCTGCCTTTTCGAGGTCGGAAAGCGTCAGCGTTTGTTCTCTGATTTCTATTCCGGCTACCTGGATTTCATCAAGGAGCAGTGCACGAGTAATGCCTGGGAGGCAACCAGAGGAAATTGGTGGAGTTAAGACAAGGCTTCCGTAGACAGCGAATAGATTGGCAGAAGTGAGTTCGCTGACTTCGTCTCGTTCGTTCAGCAGAACAACTTCATCGAAACCGTCCTGGTGGGCTTGATCGTACATGCAGAGGTTAAAGCTCCAGGAGAGCATCTTCGTGCCAGCAAATTGATTGGCGGCATGTCGCGCTTGGGGTACCAGGCCGAGCTTGACGCTCTGGCCCCAGTTTTTCAAGTCGGTTGTAAATGCATAAAGATCGAATGGGCGATCGATGAAGGGGCCTTCCCACATGCCGCCCTTGTTGCGAAGCACGATGACGCGCAGTGTGGAATTGTGGGCTTGATTGGCTTCGATTAGTTTGTGCAGTTGGTCTTGAAACCAGCCGGAAGAATCCGGATAGGGCACCTTGAGCAGCCGGGCATCCTTGGCCATCCTGTCATAGTGACGCTGCCATTCAAAAAGAACGCCATCTTTGACGCGCAGGGTAGAGAAAACACCCCAACCATTGACTGCACCCACTTGCCCGGGAGCCATGGTTTTGGAGGAGGCGGGCAGCACTGCCTCGTTGACCAACATGAAATCGTGCATGAAACCTTTATTCTAGTGTGTAGTGATTGAAATTGTTGGCGGTGGATTGATCGGTTTGAGTTGTGCGTGGGAACTACAGCGGCGTGGGCTGGACGTAGTGGTTTATGAACGCGATGTTTCGCGCAAATCAAGTTCGAGCTGGGCGGGCGCAGGAATGCTGGGTGCGTTGTCCGAATCGTTTCCCGATGAGGTCTGGCGGGAGAGAGCTGCTGCCTCTGCGGCAATGTATCGCGATTGGGTGGAAGCGTTGGGCGGCAGTGTTGACTTCCACGAAGGTAGCCTCGAA
>CAZZGS010000148.1:5901-8949 GCA_964653845.1 uncultured Bryobacter sp. | reverse complement strand
ATACCAGAAGTGACATTTTCGGTTGACAGGGGAAGCCGCCTCATGGAAGGCTGTCACCAAATCTTCCCCAAATCGCGGCCGCGGCGGTCCACAGCGTGATTGTCGACTTCGCCTTTATCGATTTGATTGCAGCGATAAATCAGCTACGTGCTCCTCCTTCGCATCGAAACGACTCAACCGCGTTATTTTGCTTAGTCTGCCCTGATGCCGCGCTTGCAGTGTATAGTCGAAATTTGGATTCAGGCCTGAGAAACGATAGCTTCCATCCGCTTGAGTAATGAAGGATCGAATCTGGGTGTATTGTTCGCACTTGAGTTTAACCACTGCATTTGCAACGGCTGTTCCGTCTTGGCCCGTGACGATTCCTCTTACCATGCGGCTTCTGGGTGCGCCATTTACAGTGCTACCGAAAACCGCCGCAATCGCCAAGAGCGAAAACTGGACTGCTTGACGACGTATCATTGGGGACCTTTCTGTGGATCATCCAGTATTTTTCTTTTTCTCATTTTACAAGCAGTGAGGGGCTCTGCAATGGGTCGAACTACTTGGAAACTTCTTTCTCAGTTCGCGCGACACGCGACGAACGCTCACTGTACCTGGCGAACGGGCAGCATCGAGGTGGTTGGCGGCGACATGATCTCAGTGACGACATGTGGTCACACGACTGCCTGAGGTTAAAGTTTACTTAATCTAACCTAGTCGAGTAGGCTGAAAATTTCTATTATCGTCATTTGCCTCCGATTTTCCTTTGCAAGCTGCGTGGAACTTCACGTGCTTTACAAACAGAACAACCCGATTTGCGAATGCTCAACGAGACAGTGAGCCAACGATGCGGGTTCGGCGAAACGCCGCTTAAATGACACCACTTACACTCCGGATCGCGATTTTAGTCCTGCTGGCATCGGCGGGCACACCGACCCCGCAAACGGTCTCGGCACAGACGTCCACTCCGGTCGTCTACGTCATTCCAATTGAAGGCATGATCGACTTGGGTTTGGCACCGTTCTTGTCACGCACGATCCGCGAGGCGAAAGAGGCTGGCGCCGCCGCCGTACTGCTCGAAATTAATACATTCGGCGGCCGGGTGGATGCTGCTGTGGCGATGCGAGATGCACTTCTCAACTCTCCCGTTCGAACCATCGCATTCGTCAACCAGCGTGCAATCTCGGCGGGCGCTTTGATCGCGATTGCCTGCAACACGCTGGTGATGAACGAGGGCGGCACGATAGGCGCCGCTGCACCGGTGGTTAGCGGGAGCGGCGAGACCAAGCCCGCCGATGAAAAATCGGTCTCCTATGTACGGAAGGAGTTTCGCGCGACGGCGGAGGTACGTAAGCGTCCGCCAGAGTATGCCGAAGCGATGGTGGATTCCGACGTAGAGATCCCAGGGGTGATTGCCAAGGGCAAATTACTTACTCTCACGACCTCGGAGGCGCTCAAGTATAAAGTAGCGGATCTGTCCGCTCCGACCATCGAAGCGGCGCTTGTGGCTGCTGGCCTGCCCAATTCGCAGCTTCGACGCGTCACTGAAACTTGGGCCGAGACCTTAGTGCGATTCCTGACCAATCCCGTGGTCAGCTCTCTATTGCTGACGTTGGGAATGCTGGGGTTGCTGGTGGAAATCCGGACACCCGGCTTTGCCGTACCAGGCACGCTCGGGCTGCTTTTCATCAGCCTGTTTTTCTGGGGTCACTGGATCGTTCAACTCGCCGGATGGGAGGAATTGCTTCTTGTATCCATTGGGTTGTTGTTGCTCGCGCTAGAAGTATTTGTGATCCCGGGCACAACCCTGGTGGGCATTGCCGGTTTCGTCGCTCTGGTGGCGGGGCTCGGCATGGCGCTAGTTGGCGCCGGTGCAACGGTGTCCGTAATTGTCATTGCGCTCGGGCGCGTTTCGCTTTCGCTTTTGCTGGCAATGGCCGGCGCTTTCGCGGTGATGCAATTCCTGCCACGATTACCCTTTGGAAGGCGTCTAGTTCTCGCCACCGGCATGGATGCCGACCTCGGATACGTCTCAGCTCCGGAGAGCGACCGTCTTTGGTTGGGACGGACCGGCACGGCGCTCTCGCCTATGCGGCCGTCAGGAATTGCGGAGATTGACGGAACTCGCGTCGACGTCGTGTCGGAAGGCGGGTTCATCGACGCAGGCGCAAGTATCGAGGTGACTCGAGTTGAAGGTAATCGAATCGTTATAAGGCCTTTAGCGGCCCATCAGGAGAATAGAAATGAATAGTTTAGATCCCACCGCGATCGGCGCGTCCGGTCTGCTTATCGGGACCATCGCGTTACTGATTGTGTTCCTGTACCTGGTCCCGATTCCTCTTTGGATCGCGGCTTGGTCGTCCGGCGCATACGTGGGGCTACCGACACTTGTTGGTATGCGGCTCAGGCGGGTGCCTCCGGCAACCGTGGTCACCGCCCGCATCAGCGCGGCCAAGGCTGGGCTGCCGGTGTCGATCGACGATTTAGAAGCGCATTATCTGGCTGGGGGGAACGTTGTGCGTGTAGTCAATGCTCTCATCTCAGCCGACAAAGCCAACATCGTAATGTCTTTCAAGCGCGCAGCCGCTATCGACTTGGCGGGCCGTGACGTCCTGGAGGCCGTGAAAATGTCCGTGATCCCGAAAGTCATCGAAACCGCGCGGATTGCGGCGGTGGCGAAGGACGGGATTCAGTTGATTGCCGTCTCGCGCGTGACGGTGCGGACGAACATCGACCGCCTGGTTGGCGGTGCCGGTGAGGAGACCATAATTGCACGCGTCGGCGAAGGTATGGTGAGCACCATTGGCTCGGCGACGACGCACAAGGATGTGCTCGAAAACCCGGATCACATTTCCAAGAACATCCTCAGCCGAGGCCTGGACGCGGGCACAGCCTACGAGATCCTTTCGATCGACATTGCGGACATTGACGTTGGCGAGAACATCGGGGCGAAGTTGCAGATTGACCAGGCGAATGCCGACAAGCAGATCGCGCAGGCGAAGGCCGAGGAGCGGCGCGCCATGGCCGTAGCCCTTGAACAGGAAATGCGAGCGCGCGTGGTGGAGG
>CAZZGS010000148.1:0-5891 GCA_964653845.1 uncultured Bryobacter sp. | reverse complement strand
GAAGAACATCCAGGCGGACACGTCGATGAGAGAATCTATCACCGAGAGCGACAGAGGCGGCAGCGGAAACCCGTCGAGCCGGTAGAAAGCGCTGAACTATGACTTTCGAACAACTGCTACTGATCGCCGCTCTCATTCTGTTGCCCTTGATTCAGATCTTGCGCGCTGGGTTTGAACGTGAGCGGAGTGCGAAGGGACCGGTCACCAAGGCGCCTGCATCCTTGCCCCTCCCGCCAATCCAGCAGCCTGCGCCAGCCCAACACCGGCAGGCAATAACGAGCCATTCATTGTCGAAGGATGTGGATGCAAATTATCGAGTTCCAAGCGGAGACGGCTTTGGGCGGGATTCCCTGAACGCGGCGGTTCGTGGGACTCCACGACATAGGCCGATCGCCCACCTGCGCAATCCCGCCGGCCTGCGCAACGCCGTTGTGATGATGACGATCCTTGCGCCTTGTCGAGGGCAGGAACCGCTGAACTTCAGAGATTGAAAGGGGATATGTATGCAAATTCAGATCAATAGCGATAAGAGCGTAGTGGTGGACAGTGAGCTATTAGAGATACTGCAAACCAACGTGAGTACTACTCTAGAGCGGTTTGACGCTCAGATTACTCGCATTGAGGTTCACCTGAGCGACGTGAACGGCCTCAGGTCGAGTGACCAGGACAAGCGATGTCTCATGGAAGCCAGGCCAGCCGGCCGCGATCCGGTCGTAGTCACCAATCAGGCGGACAACTTAGAAGACGCTGTCCGGGGCGCTGCACAAAAACTCAAGAGAATGCTTGAAAGCCTTTTTGGCCGGCTAGGAGAGAGATAGTAATGCACCATTTTACAGGTCAGGAGAACCTCTCAATCTTCCTGTCAGAACAAAAACCTCCCTGCCTTTCGCTCTATCAGCAGACGCACAGGCACCATCCCGAGAACCAGCAAGATCCCATACGGTTTAAGAATCTGCTTAAGGTTCTCGAAGAATCTCTCCTCCTCCAGTACTCCAAAGTCGAGGCTGAAGCGCAGCTTGATCCGTTCCGAGCATTGGCCGGCGATAGTGATTTTTGGAATCACACTTGGGATGGCCTCGTTGTTCTCAGCGCCCCAGGTCTGTTTCGTGTCATCAAACTTCAACGGCCGGTGGCGGAGTTGGCTGTCGTGGCCAGCAGCTTTCATATCAAGCCGCTGCTGCGTATCCAGCAGTCCGCAGACCGGTTCCAAGTCCTGAGCGTGAATCGGAAAGAGATCCGTCTGTTCGAGGGGAACCGGGACGCTATGGACGAGATTGATTTGGCTCCGGGAGTTCCAACGAATATTACTGAAGCGCTCGGCGACGAATTGACCGAGCCCCACCAGACCGTCACTTCACACGGGGGAGTTGGATTGGGCTCGAGTATGCGGCACGGTCACGGATCGAAGAAAGACGAAGTAGAAATCGACGAAGAGCGATTCTTCCGTGCGATCGATCGCGCGATTCTGGAGCATCATTCGCGACCGTCCGGCATGCCGCTGATGCTGGCGGCCCTCAGTCAATACCATACTCCCTTCCGACAGATCAGCCACAACCCCTTCCTGCTGTCTGTGGGTGTTGAGATTGATGCCAGTTTCTTGACCACCGACCAATTGCGGCAGAAGGCATGGAGTCTCGCAGAGCCAGAATTCCGCGCACGACTGGGCGGACTCGCTGACAAATTCAATGAAGCCCGATCAAAGGGATTAGGGTCGGATGATCTGGAGACTGTCGCACGGGCCGCCGCTGAGGCGCGGGTGGGGTCGCTTTTGGTGGAGGCCGAGCGTCGGATTCCCGGTCATTTAGACAAGGCAACCGGCCAAGTGACTTTCAGTGGACTGGAGGACCCTCAGGTTGATGACCTACTGGATGACTTGGCGGAGTCGGTGTTGAGCAAAGGCGGACACGTGGTCGTGGTTCCGGCCCTGGATATGCCGACACCTACCGGAATAGCGGGTACCTTCCGTTTCTAGGCGAACCGGAGTTTCCGACCGGTTCCAGCTTAAGTCTGCCGTTGATGATGGCCGAGCGGGGGAGTAACAAGACACTTTCCGCAGAAGGGTATACAGAGTAGATAGTCGATGAACACAAATACGGATCGAATCCAGACTAACGGCAACCGCTACGGAATAATGCTCGCCAGGGGAGACGGCACACGATTGCTCCCCTTAACCACCCACTTATCCGAAGACGAGCGACCCAAGCAATTCTGGGCGGTGATTAGAAAAGAGACGCTACTCCAACAAATGCGCCTCCGGGTATCCAAAAAGATCAACGTGAGCGCACGAACCCAGGTAGCGAGCGGGCCACGGTCGTTCGTGGTGTGAACGAACAAATACGGCTTAGGCATCAAGAATTCTCGGATGAAGGAATCTGAAAAATGAAATCGAAAGCAGAGACCGAGGCTCCCTCGCTATTGCGGCAAATGGATGCCTATTGGCGCGCAGCGAACTACCTTTCCGTCGGGCAAATTTATCTGTACGACAATCCTCTATTGAAGCAACCGCTTACGAAGTCCCATATCAAACCCCGCCTGCTTGGTCACTGGGGAACCACGCCGGGGCTGAACTTCATCTACGTGCACCTGAACCGGGTCATCAAGGAACACGACCTGAACGTGATCTACATCACCGGGCCGGGGCACGGCGGTCCGGGACTTGTGGCCAATACGTATTTGGAAGGCACATACAGCGAGGTTTACCCAGACATCTCGCAGGACGAAGAGGGAATGCAACGGTTGTTCAAACAGTTCTCCTTCCCTGGCGGGATTCCGAGCCACGTCGCGCCAGAGATTCCCGGATCAATCCATGAGGGTGGCGAGTTAGGTTACTCGCTCTCCCATGCTTTTGGGGCGGCGTTCGATAATCCGGACCTGCTGGTGGCATGCGTAGTTGGCGATGGTGAAGCGGAGACTGGTCCCCTGGCCACTAGCTGGCACTCAAACAAGTTTCTTAACCCGGTTCACGACGGCGCTGTTCTTCCGATTCTGCATCTTAACGGCTACAAGATCGCCAGCCCATGCGTGTTGGCGCGCATCAGCCATGAGGAACTCGACCAACTTTTTCGTGGATACGGTTACGACCCTATTTTTGTAGAAGGCGATGATCCTATGGAGATGCATGCGATTATGGCGCAGGCACTCGATCAGGCGGTCGCCGAGATTCAGCGCATCCAAGCAGCCGCCCGACACGATGGCTTGAGCGAGCGGCCGCGTTGGCCGATGATCATTTTGCGCTCGCCGAAAGGATGGACCGGCCCTGAATCGGTGGACGGCAAGCGCACAGAGGGATCATGGCGATCCCATCAAGTTCCAATGGGCGATATGGATAAGCCAGGCCATGTCAAGATTCTTGAAAAATGGCTCAAGAGCTACCGGCCGGAGGAGCTATTCGATAAGGGCGGCGCTCTTCGTAGTGAACTTGCCGAACTGGCGCCAAAGGGCCAGCGCCGCATGAGCGCCAATCCCCACACGAATGGCGGAGTACTGCTGCGCGAATTGCGTATGCCGGATTTCCAGAAGTACGCGGTTCCCGTCAGTCAGCCTGGGGCGTCCAATGCCGAAGCCACGCGTGTTATGGGGCAGTTTCTGCGCGACGTGATGAAGCAGAACCTCGCCAGCCGCAATTTCCGGCTGTTCAGCCTTGATGAGAACAACTCGAACCGCTGGCAGGACGTCCTTGAGGTCACCGGTCGCACGTGGATGGCGGAACGGTTCGACGATGACGATAAGTTGGCACCTGACGGCCGCGTGATGGAAATACTAAGTGAGCACCAGTGTCAGGGCTGGCTCGAAGGCTATCTGCTCACGGGTCGGCACGGGTTCTTCTCTTGTTACGAGGCTTTCATTCATATCATCGACTCGATGTTCAACCAGCACGCAAAGTGGCTGAAAGTGTGCAACCACATTCCGTGGCGGCGTCCGATCGCGTCGCTCAACTACCTGCTCACCTCGCACGTCTGGCGGCAGGATCACAACGGGTTCAGCCACCAGGACCCAGGCTTTATTGATCACGTGGTGAATAAGAAGGCCGATATCGTACGCGTCTATTTGCCGCCCGATGCCAACTGCCTTCTCTCCGTGACCCAGCATTGCCTCAGCAGCCGTAACTACGTCAACGTCGTCGTTGCCGGGAAACAGCCATCGCCGCAGTGGCTCAACATGGACGACGCTATCAAACACACCACCGCCGGCCTTGGAATATGGGAATGGGCGAGTAACGACCGTGGCAGCGAGCCGGATGTCGTAATGGCTTGTTGTGGGGATGTGCCGACAATTGAAACGCTGGCCGCCGTCGAGTTGCTGCGGGAACATTTCCCCGACGTTAAAGTTCGGGTGATCAACGTCGTCAATTTGATGAAGCTGCAGCCTCCTAGCGAGCATCCGCACGGGTTGAGCGACAAAGATTTTGACTCGATGTTCACCGCCGACAAGCCCATTATCTTCGCGTTTCATGGCTATCCGACACTGATTCATCGGCTAGCCTATCGCCGTACCAATCACAAGAACCTGCATGTGCGCGGTTACAAAGAAGAGGGGACGACCACGACACCATTCGACATGGTTGTGCTGAACGACCTGGACAGGTTTCACCTGTTTTCCGACGTCATTGACCGTCTGCCGCAACTGGGATCGACCGCCGCCTACGCGAAACAATTTATCCGCGACAAGCTTCTACACCACAAACAGTACATAGCCAAAAACGGCGAAGACATGCCTGAGATTCGGAACTGGAAGTGGCGTGGAGGTGAAAGGCAGAAAGGGGAACCGCGAGCGAAGAAGACGCGAGCGTCTGGACGAGTCTGAGGGTCCCGCGCTGGAACACTTCACGTTTATCAGAGGATTAACTTCGCTTGCGAAAGAAGGCCGCGAGAATGACAAACAATTTAGAGCTTACGAATACCGGTGTTGTGGTTTCTGTACGTGGCAGTGTCGTGGATGTCCGGTTCGATAAGAAGTTGCCACCTGTCTATTCGCTTCTTCGCGCCGGAGATGAGGGAAGAATCGTCATCGAAGTGTTGGCGCAGCGGGATGCGCGCCATGTGCGCGGGATCGCCTTGACTCCCACTCAAGGACTCGCGCGCGGTACGGCGGTCGAAGACTCGGGCGGGCCTCTCAGCGTACCGGTCGGCAGAGAGGTTCTCTCAAGGATGTTCGATGTATTTGGGAACGCGATCGATCGCGAAGGGGGATTGCCTGATATGCAAAGGCGATCCATTCATCGCGCTCCGCCGCCGCTGGTCCGGCGTTCCACCAAGTCGGAAGTCTTTGAAACGGGCATCAAGGTCATCGATGTCCTTGTGCCGCTCGAGAGCGGCGGCAAGGCCGGCCTTTTCGGTGGGGCGGGTGTGGGTAAGACAGTGTTGCTCACGGAAATGATTCATAACATGGTCGAGCACCACGAGGGCGTCAGTATCTTTTGCGGTATTGGGGAACGCTGCCGCGAAGGCGAGGAGCTCTACCGCGAGATGAAGGAAGCCGGTGTCTTGCCTAATATGGTGATGCTTTTCGGACAGATGAACGAGCCTCCCGGAGCCCGTTTTCGAGTGGGTCATGCTGCACTGACGATGGCTGAATACTTCCGCGACGACGAGCACAGCGACGTGCTACTGCTCATCGATAATATTTTCCGGTTCATCCAGGCCGGCTCGGAAGTATCGGGCTTGATGGGTCAAATGCCTTCGCGTCTAGGCTATCAACCCACGATGGGAACAGAGCTATCGGCATTGGAGGAACGCATCGCTAATACCGATACCGGCGCCATCACCTCAATTCAGGCAGTGTACGTTCCGGCCGATGATTTTACCGATCCGGCGGCTGTGCATGCTTTCTCGCATCTTTCCGCCTCTATCGTGCTTTCGCGCAAACGAGCCAGCGAAGGCTTGTACCCCGCC
>CAZZGS010000147.1:7847-8973 GCA_964653845.1 uncultured Bryobacter sp. | reverse complement strand
GTCCATGACCTTGCAGATCTTTAGCGCGTTTGATTCCGAGAGTGAGCCGCCGAGGACGGTAAAATCCTGGCCGAATACATAAACGAGGCGACCGTGGACGTAGCCGTAACCGGTAACGAAGCCATCGCCGTCGAAAACCTGATCGTCCATGCCAAAGTCGCGGCAGCGGTGACGAACGAAAGGGTCGAGTTCTTCGAAGGTGCCTTCGTCGAGAAGGAAGTCGATTCGCTCGCGGGCGGTCAGCTTGCCGTCGCGGCGCTGGCGTTCGAGACGGTCGGGGCCACCACCGAGTTTGGCGTTAGCGCGGCGGCGCTCGAGTTCGGCAGCAGGGTTCTTGTCAGTCATCACGAACCAGTGTAGTAGCCCGCGCGCACCCGGATTGCGGTCTTGCCGAACTTCTTTTGAGCTTCCTTCGAGAGAGTGACCTGAATCTTACGGAACTGGTTGGATGTGGAAGCTGGGGCGTTGTAGGTGATGAGGTAGCGCTGGCGAAGATTGGCGATGAGTTTGGCAAAGGCATCGTCGGCTCGATCGGTTCTTAATACCTCGCCGCCGGTTTCGGCTGAGAGCTTGAAGACATCGGCCCAGGAGAAGTCGGGGTTGCGCGATTCCGGATTCTTTACCGGCTTAGGTGGCTCGGCGTTTTTGGTGACGATGGAATTAAGCACGGCATCAGCGGCTGAGAGTTTACGGATCACGAGATCGTCGGGGACGCGGTAATTCAAGGCCCGGTTGTCGGTGAGGATGAAGATGGCGCGGTGGCCGGTGAGCTTGGTGTTCTCGATAAAGGCTTGGCCGGCGTCGACGAGAGCGGCATTGATGGAGGTGCCGGAGGGGAGCAGATCCGGACGGAGGGCTTGGTCGATCGCGTTGGCGGCGCGGTCCATGTTGGAGGTAAAGGGCATCAGATAGTCTGATTCCTTGGCAAAGATCATCACCCCGACCTTGTCGTTGGGGCGGAGCTGGCTGAGCAGGGTACGGGCGCGCTTGCCGATTTGCGAGAGGTAATCTCTCATGCTTCCCGAGACGTCGAGGACGAGCAGGATGTTGAGAGCATCCTGATCACGGCCGAGATAGTTGATCTGGACAGGTTTGCCGTTGTCTTCGACGATCAGATCTTCTGGCT
>CAZZGS010000147.1:0-7837 GCA_964653845.1 uncultured Bryobacter sp. | reverse complement strand
CTTCTGGCTTGAGGTTGAGGATGAAGCCTTTGTCGTTGCTCGCGAGGAGATCGAGGCGGACTTGAGTGACGCCCGCTTTGAAGGTAACGTCGTCCTGTGCCTGGGCAATCAGACAAAATAAGGTAGCCACTAGCCGCATGAAGAATATTATCGTCGGAACAGCCGGACATATCGATCACGGGAAGACAACTCTCGTCAAAGCTCTGACCGGAATTGACACCGATCGGCTGAAAGAAGAGAAAGAACGGGGCATCTCGATCGACCTTGGTTTTGCCAACCTGAAGACGGCGCAGGGGGCGCGCATCGCATTCATCGACGTGCCTGGGCACGAGCGTTTTGTGCGGAATATGCTGGCGGGCGTGAGCGGGATTGACCTTGTGCTTTTTGTCGTTGCCGCTGATGAGGCGATCAAGCCCCAGACACGCGAGCACTTCGATATTTGCCGGCTGCTGGGGATTGAGCGCGGAGTGATCGCACTGACGAAGGCGGATCTTGTGGATGCCGACTGGCTGGAGCTGGTGCGGATGGAGATGGAGGATTTTGTTCGCGGGAGTTTTCTCGAAGGAGCGGCAATAGTTCCGGTGAGCGCTACGACGGGGATGGGGCTTGAGGACTTGCTCAAAGAAATCACGAATGCAGCCGTGGGGATGGAACAGCGTGATCTAAAGCGGATGCCGCGACTGGCGATCGATAGAGCCTTTGTTATGAAGGGGCATGGAACAGTAGTAACGGGCACGCTGAAGGAAGGCCGGTTGGCGGTGGAAAGCGAAGTAGAGTTGTATCCGAGCGGGCGGGTAGCGCGGGTTCGCGGGATGCAAGTGCACGGCGAGGCGGTGAAAGAAGCGCAGGCTGGGCAAAGGACGGCAGTAAATCTGGCTGGCATAGAAGTTGGGGATGTGTTGCGTGGCTTTGTCGCGGCACCGCCGGGCAAGTTGTCGCCGGTTCGTATTTTTGATGCGCAGATTGATTTATTGCCGGGGGCCAAGATCATACGGGACCGGGCACAGGTGCACTTTCATACGGGCACGATGGAGGTCGCAGCGGAGTTGCGAGTGCTCGACGAGAAGCGGACAATTGAACCCGGCACCAAGGCTTGGGTGAGGCTGGTGCTGGAGGAGGAGACGCTGGTGCTGCCGGGGGACCGATTCATTCTGCGCAGTTTTTCACCGATGGTGACGATTGCCGGTGGCACCGTAATTGAGCTGCATTTTGGCTCGACGCGGATGCGTCGTAAGGGTGCAGTGGAACGGCTGGTGCGATGGAAGGCCCTCGACCTTGCCGGGCGGATTGGCGTATTGCTGGAGGAGCGGCCCCTGGGTATGGAGTTTGCCGATCTGAGGCGGCGACTGGGTTGCCTTGAGAGCGAAATCCCGGCGGGACTGGAGCGGATTGGATCGTGGGTGGCTTCGCCAGCGAACCTGAAGAAGATTGCCGTTGAGCTGGTACAGCGACTAAGACAATATCATAAGGACTTTCCGCTGGAGGTTGGGCTATCGCGGGAGGCTCTGCGATCTGGATTGCTGGCTGGGGCACCGGCTGGGCTGATGGAGGCGCTTCTAAGACAAGCCCCGAGCGTGAAGGCGGAGGGGGATTTGTTGCGTCTGGAGAGCCACAAGGTGCGGCTGGAGGCGAAAGAAGATGAGGCCTCGCAGGCTATGGAGCTGGCTTTTTCTCAAGCAGGTTTGGCGGTGCCTGCCGTGGATGATGTTTTGGCGTCTACGGGGCTAGCCCCGGCTCGAGCCAAGGCCGTGATTGCACTGCTGCTGCGGGAAGGAAAGCTGGTGAGGGTGGGGCCGGACCTGGTCTATCATCGCGAGGCACTGGGATTGTTGAAACAGATATTCGCCGAGCGAAAGGGGCAGCGATTCGGGGTTATCGAGTTTAAAGACTGGACCGGTGTGTCACGAAAGTATGCGATTCCGCTGCTTGAGTTCCTGGACCGGGAGAAAATTACGCGCCGCGAAGGAGACCAACGACTGATTTTGTAATTCCATTCTAGAAGCCGTCCCTCTCGTCGATGAGGAGCAAGAAGTGACAGGAATGAACCTTGACCCTTCAGAGTATTCCTCTGAAGAGGATTTGCAACTCGTGACGATGCCGATCCTACTGCTAGGGATTGAGGCGGAAGTGTCGCAGTGGCGCGAGTTCCTCCAAGGGATTGAGGAAGCGGTATTTTGTTCTAGCGATTCCAGTGAGGCCTTGCTGGTGCTGGAGGAGTGCGAGAAGTTGGGTACGCCGGTGGGGCTGGTCGTCGTCTTGGGGGACACCTGGAGTGGGTTAGTTGAGGCTTCAGTTGAGCGAATCCGCACACGAGCGAACGAGTATTCGAGGCAAATCTTTGTGGCCTGCCTGAACTGGAATCAGGCGGACGTTTACGCATCGGTCGAGGCTGGAGTGAATACGCATTTCGAAGCTCCCTGGGATTGGGGACTGATCGAGCGGAAGACGCGTCGAGCACTCAGCCTTGCATCACAGGCGACAGAACTACAATCGAAGAAGCATCAGGCCGAAGAAGAGCTTTTGCAGCACAAGCAGTCGATCGTTCATCACGATCTGTGGCGGCTGGATTTGCGTTCGCGGAGTGTGGAGTTTAGCCAAAACTTTCGTAAACTGAGTGGCTTTTCCGAGTCCGAGATTCAGGGGAATCTGGATGAGTGCCTGACGCTGATTCATCCTCTGGACCTTTCGCGATTGAGCAAGGCACTTTCGGGGAGCGACTGGAAAGCGCTGCCGGAAGAATTGAATTTCGAGTTTCGTTTGCGTCATCGCAATGGCGGGTGGCGCTGGGTCTTGATGCGCGGGCGCCTCGAGCGAGACGAGAACGGAGACCCGGTGGCGATCAGTGGGTCGCATACCGACATTACCGAGGCCAAAACGGT
The DNA here is from genome assembly GCA_964653845.1 of uncultured Bryobacter sp. GTDB lineage: Bacteria > Acidobacteriota > Terriglobia > Bryobacterales > Bryobacteraceae > Bryobacter. The sequence goes on along the minus strand of CAZZGS010000147.1, from coordinate 4,958 downwards.
TGACCCGATTACGGGCCTGGCCAATCGCTTTCAATTTGAAGACTGGCTTGAGGACAATATCCATGCCGATGGGCTGAGCCTTGCCGTATTCCTCGTTGGTATTGATCGTTATGCGATGATTCGGGACTCCCTTGGGCAGGCGGTGGGAGACCAGTTGTTGCGGCTTGCGAGCGAGAGACTGAGCAGCAGCTTGAATGGTGGCTTGCGGCAGAACGGCGATTGGATCCTTGCACGACTGAATGAAGAGGAATTTGCGATCGCGATGCCTGGGATCGAAGACGAAAACGGGGGCAGAAGCGTTGCCGAATTGATCCAGCGATGTCTTGAGAAGGGGATTTGGCTGCAAGGAAATGAGCTTTTCGTGTCGACCAGCGTTGGCTTTGTTTTGCGGGAAGACCGTAAGCAAGCCGATGAAGTGTGGCGGGATGCCGAGATTGCGCTGAGACTGGCAAGGTCTGGCGGCGGCAATCGTGTTGTGCTTTTCGATCACAGCATGCGGGAGGATGTACTGCAACAGATGGCGCTGGAGAACGATCTCAAGCGGGCCATCGAGCAGTGGGAATTTGAGGTTTATTACCAACCTAAGGTGGATCTTGAAAGCAAGAGGATTATTGGCTTTGAGGCGCTGCTTCGCTGGCGACATCCGATCAAGGGGATCATTCCGCCGAATCAGTTCATTCCGCTAGCTGAAGCAACAGGCTTGATTATTCCGATTGGCATCCGTACGGTGCGCGTGGCTTGCGAGACCATACGGGACTGGCAGGATCAGTTTCCGCAACGGCAGCCACTTGAGGTGAGCGTGAATCTGAGCGTGAGGCAATTTCAGGATCGACATTTGATCGACGACATCCGAAAGATCATCGCCGAAACTAAGATCATCCCGTCGACCCTGCAGTTTGAAGTGACCGAGAGTGTTTTGGTGAGCGATCCGGATCAGGCGCTGGAGATTGTGAAGGAGTTGCGGCGGATGGGCGTGGGTTTGAAAATTGACGATTTTGGAACGGGCTACTCTTCTCTTAGCTACCTACACAAGCTTCCGTTTGACACGCTCAAGATTGACCGCTCCTTCATTAACACCATGGGTGACGACCACGCGGCATTTGAGATTGTTCGGGCGATTATTCTTCTAGCCGGGAGCCTCGGCTTACAGGTGGTGGCTGAGGGGATTGAGACGCAGGTGCAAGCCGACGAATTGCGGAGTTTGGGTTGTGGATTTGGGCAGGGCTATCTATTCGCTCCACCACTGACCAAGGAAGCGGCACGGCGGATGCTGGAGGCGCAGTCGGTTCGAACTGAAAGCTAAGAGTCGCAGTTGCCGGTTTTGAGGGCAGCGACTACGGAGCAATCGGCGTTGGCGCTGCGGCGACAGGGGCTATCGAGGAGAGATTCGATGCGGGCTGCCAATTTTTGATATTCGTCGATTTTTCTTTTGAGTTCAATTAGTTTTCGTTCGGCGAGGTTGCAGGTTTGTTCACACGTGGGGGTGCCTGATTCGAGAGAATCGGCCAGCATTGCTGCTTCAGCCAATGTGAAGCCAAAGGCCTGGCACTGCTTAAGGAAAAGAATTCGTTCGACGTGATTGGCAGTGTATTGCCTGTAGCCGGCTTGGGGCTTCCGGGGTTGCGCGATCAAACCTTCACGTTCGTAGAAGCGAATCGTTTCTACGCCCACAAGGGCTTGCCGCGCGACCTCAGAAATAGTCATAACTTAATTGTGGATGGTTATTTGCCGCCGGTGCAGCAGGAGCATTTGCAATTGGGATCGCCACAGGGGCAGGTTGCGCAGCAGGAGCAGCCACGCGTGCTTGTTTTCTTCATGATTTGAGTGTAGGGTCCGTAGTGGTGTACGGAGTCAAGAAGAATCTTCTTTAGCCTTTATGTGCAGTGATAATATGCCCGTAATGACAAAAGCTTCAGCCGTTTTGACTGCGCTCTTTCTCCTGGCCCGCTTGTGCAGCGCGCAGTCCTCACAGGCAAATCTTTCGGGACTGGTGAGCGATGCCCAGGGGGCCGTGATTGTTGGCGCACAGGTGATCATCCTGAACACGGCAACAGCGGCTTCGACCACAGTGACGACCAATGATAGCGGCCTCTACGCCATTCGGGCGCTGCCGATTGGACGCTACACATTGAGTGTCGAAAAACCCGGGTTCAAGAAGCTGGTGCGGACCAATATCGCCCTCAGCACGGGCCAAAGTCTGGAGCTGAATCTTACGCTGGATGTGGGTGCGGTGACAGAATCGATCAGCGTGGCGGCGACCACTTCGTCCATTGAGACGCGATCGAGCGACGTGAGCCAATTGATTGAAGCGAAGACGATTGAGGACATGCCGATCGGAGACCGGCGCAGTATGAACATTATTGGGATGACTGGCGCGGCTGTCTTTGTGAACTATGACGCTGGGGGCAAGCCAAACTTCTCGCTGGCCGGTGGCCGGACGCAATCGCAGAATTTCTTTATCGATGGCGGCACGGCGCAGAATATGCGGCTTGGGATTGGACAGGTGGATCTGGACCCGCCAGTGGAAACAGTGGCTGAGGTGAAGATTCTGGCCAATAGCTATAGCGCTGAGTATGGCGGCAGCGCGGGTGGAGTTGTGATTGCCACGACCAAGAGCGGAACCAATCAGTTGCAGGGGACCTTGTTTGAATATTTCCGCAACGAAAAGCTGGATGCGGCAAACTATTTTGCTCCTATCGTGAATGGAGAGAAGGTGAGGGCACCGCTGCGCTACAACGTGTTTGGGGGGACGATTGGCGGGCCGGTGCGAATCCCGAAGCTTTACAACGGAAAGGACAAGACCTTTTTCTTTTTTGCCTATGAAGGAAGCCGACGCAATGAAGGTGTTGTGCGAACACTGACCGTGCCGACGATTGCGCAGAGAGCTGGAGACTTCAGCCTGAATTCGAATCCGATTTTTGATCCGGCGACTACGGCGCTGGTGAACGGGGTGAATCGTCGCACGCAGTTTCCTGGTAATGTGATTCCGGCGAGCCGGCTGGATACTGCGGCCAAGAACATCGCGACTTACTTCCCGCTGCCAAATCGGCCTCCAGATAACGCGACGGGGGTGAATAACTTTCGGGCTAACTATGTGACCCAATTCCCGCGCAATAACTATACGGCAAAGGTGGATCACAATCTTACAACGAACGACAAGCTGACCTTCCGCTATCTATACAACTCGGATGATCGCTTTAATACGACGGTGTTTCCGCTCGAAGCAGGGGAAACCCTGACTGACCCGAAGCGGCACCAGCACTACACCTACCTCAGCTACAACAAGATCATCACGCCGACGATGCTGAATGAGTTGCGTTACACGTATGGAAACCGCATCAATCTCGATGGATCCAAGGGTTTGGGGCTTGATTGGGGGAAGACGATCGGCATTGCGAATCTGCCCGCAGGCGCGTTTCCGACATTGAATCAGACCGGCTACACTTCGCTCGGTGCAGGGAATCAGGAGCGGCGGCAATTGCCGATCCAGCAGCATCAAATCATCGACAACTTCTCTTGGGTTCGAGGCCGTCACAATTTGAAGCTGGGCTTTGAATATCGCAAGAGCATGAACTATGAGATCAACCGGCCGAGCCCTTCAGGGTCGTTCAACTTTGTTCCGTTCTCGACTGGTCAGCCGGGTACAGCGGCATCGGGCAACGGGATGGCATCGATGTTGCTGGGGTTGATGACAAACTACACGGTTCGCGAGACTGAGGTGCTCGACCGCAGGAGCACTTACTGGGCGTGGTTTGTACAGGATGAATGGAAGGCAAGCCGCGACTTGACCGTGAACTTTGGATTGCGCTGGGAACTGGACACGCCGATCATGGATGTCAACAGCCGGATGAATGGCTTTGCCACCGATCAGGTGAATCCTGTAAGTGGGACGTTGGGCGTTGTGAAGTTCATGGGTCAGAACAGTTGGCCGACATTGCCTTACCGCACCGACCTCAATAATTTTGGGCCTCGCGTGGGGCTTGCATACAAGTTGTTTGGCAAGGACACGACTGTGCTGCGGGGTGGGTATGGAGTTTACTTTGCCCATCCGTTTGATGCGGGCGCTCCGTCTAGCGCGAGTCTAGGCTTTGAAAAGTCAGTAGCGCTGGTGAGCCCGGATCAGGGCATCACGCATCCGTTTGTGTTGAGCCAGGGGCCAACGAGTTCGAGCCTGATTTCACCGACTCGTGACGATCGCTTTGGATCGGTTCGCGTTGGTGCGGCACCGAATACGGCAGTTACGTTTTATGAGTACGGGCGGTCGACCGGTTACTCCCACCAATTCAATATGGGGTTACAGCATGTGGTGAAGGGCGGCATTCTGCTTGAGGCGACTTACCTTGGTAACATCTCGCATAAGCTGGCGAGCACGAACCTCTCGTTGAACCAGATTCCGCTGGAGCAGGCGGCGGCAGGACGGACAACGCAGTAGTTTCGGCCTTATCCGCAATTCAGCGGTGTGACGGCGGTGCTGCCGAGTCTTGGCGATTCTAGCTATCACGCACTGTCGACTCGCTTTGAAAAGCGATTCTCGAATGGCGTGAATTTTCTTGGCACCTATACCTGGTCGAAGTTTTTGAACAACACGAGCGAGGGCGGCTCGCAGGTGGGTAACGATGCCGGGCCTTACTCCGATTTCTACAATCGGCGACTGGATCATGGCTACAGCGGAAACGATGTGCCGCACCGTATGACCTTTGCCAGCGTTTATGAATTGCCGTTTGGCCAGGGACGTCGCTTCCTGAAGGGCAACAACCCGGTGCGCTGGGTTTTCGGGGACTGGAATCTTGGCGTGAATGCGTTGCTGCAGGCGGGGGCACCGTTTACGGTTACAACGCAGGTGGATACTCGGAACAACTTCTCGGCAGGTGGTCTGCGTGCCGATATTGTTGGGAATCCGACGCTCGATGCCGGGGAGAGATCGCCTGGCCGGTGGTTCAACACGTGAGCCTTTGCAC
>CAZZGS010000146.1:5579-9017 GCA_964653845.1 uncultured Bryobacter sp. | reverse complement strand
GGGAAGTAGTGGTGAGGCAGGGGCATCCGGGGCCTTTGATGCCGTCGCCGTTTGAGTTTCACAGGCATGGGCAGAGCGGGCTTGAGGTGTCGGAGTTGTTTCCGAAGATGGGGTCTCATGCGGATGAGTTTGCGTTGTTGCGGTCTGTGTATTCCAAATCGAACGACCATGTGCAGGCGCACTTTGCGATCTCGACGGGGATGATCCGGATGGGGTTTCCGAGCCTGGGTTCGTGGGTGAGTTATGGGTTAGGGACTGAGAACAAGAATCTGCCGGCGTTTGTGGTTTTGTATGACGCGCATGGGGCTCCGTTTGGCGGGCCGGCGAATTGGAGTGCGGGCTTCATGCCGGCTACTTATCAAGGGACGGTTTTTAAGGCAAGCGGGACGCCGATTGTGGATTTGAAGCCAGCGTCGCCAGGGCAAAGGGAACGGTTAGATCTGTTGCGTGAGTTGAATGAGATGGATGCCGCGGCGCATCCCGGGAATACGGAACTGGCGGCGCGGATTGAATCTTACGAGTTGGCTTACCGGATGCAGGGGGTGGCTCCTGAGGCCGTGGATGTATCGCTTGAGAGTGAGGCGACGCGGAAGCTTTACGGGATTGATAATCCAGTGACGGAGCCTTTTGCGCGGCAGTGCATTATGGCGCGGCGGTTGATTGAGCGCGGGGTGCGGATGGTTCAGCTTTATCACGGCGGGCTGGGGAATCAGAATACCGATACTTGGGATGCGCATGAGGATGTGCGGTCGAATCATACGAAGCATGCGGCAGAGGTGGATCAGCCGATTCATGCGTTGCTTACGGATTTGAAGGCTCGGGGGTTACTGGATACAACGCTGGTGACATGGCAGGGGGAGTTTGGACGGATGCCGATATCGCAGCGTGGAATGGGGCGGGATCATAATCCGGGTGCAATGTCGATGTGGATGGCTGGGGCGAAGATCAAGGGCGGGCAGGTGATCGGGTCGAGCGATGAGTTTGGGTATAAGGCGGAAGAGCAGCCGATTTCAATTCACGATCTTCACGCGACTATGTTGCACTTACTGGGGTTGGATCACACTAAGTTGACTTATCGATTCAATGGACGGGATATGCGGTTAACGGATGTTTACGGGGAACGGATTCCACAAATTTAAGGATGAATAGTATGAAACCACTTGCACTACTGTTGTTGAGCTTCGGTTGATTTGAGCTACTTACGGTCGTAGACATAGCTGTTGGAAGTCAAACGGTTTGTGCGCCTTTCACTGGCGGTAGGATTTGAGCCGTTCGCCGCTTGAAAATAGCCGTTCATCGGAAATAGTTGCGTGGAAGCCTAAATTAGGAGAGTTTGATTCTGTGAGCACAGATTCATGAGCCAATCCTTTTTGCGGACTCCGAGACAGACACGTTTGCGGCATTGGGCTTTTCAGGTTCACTTTTATGCAGGTCTGATTGCCGGATTGTTGTGGCTTGTAGTTGGAGTCACCGGGAGCATTCTGGTTTTCATTCCTGAACTGCGCCGGCTTGAGGTTGCGGGCTGGACAAAAGTTTCAGATCGGGGAAGCCCGAAGCCGATTGAAGAGGTTGTGCAAAGTTTACTGAAAGAAAGGCCAGGGGATCGGCCATTCAGTATCTACTGGGATTTCAAGCCGAACTGGGCATTGAACTTTCGGACAGTAGCGCCCAATGGCGACCGGATTCATTCCTTTGTCGACCAGTACCGGGCAGTCAATCTGGGTAGCGTCAACTACCGATATACATGGCTGCAATGGTTTTATGACCTGCATGCGGATTTGCTTGCCGGGCATGATGGCAGGGCTGTGAATGCATGGTTTGCGTTCTTATTGGTAACGGCATCACTGACTGGGCTGATCTTGTGGTGGCGCGGGTTGAAGCAATGGAAGTTGGGGCTGGAATACCGCATACAAGCGAGTTGGAAGCGCCAAGTTTGGGATATGCACAATTTGGGTGGGTTCCTCTTTTACCTGCCGCTGCTGATACTGGCGGTCACAGGCGCTTATTACGCTTATCAAGAAGCCTACGGTCAGGTAGTTCGTGCCTTGACTGGTGGCCCTGCGGTAATTGCGGCTCCGAAGGCGAAGAGCAAGGGCTCACCTAGAAAGAGCCTGGACGAAATGGTTGCCAATGCCGTGAGTGCTGTGCCGGGGTCGAAATTAAGTATGTTGTTGTGGCCGGCGAAACAGGGAGATGCGTTTATGCTTCGGCTACAGTTGCCGAGCGATCCGCACCGGATTGGATTGAATTGGGCTTATGTGGACCCTGGGACGGCGGAAGTATTGCGGGTTGATCGATTCAGCGAGCAACCCTTAGGGGTGCAAGTGATGAGGCTGATAACGCCAATTCACTACGGGACATTCGGTGGATATACAACTCGAATCTTGTGGGTGTTGGCGGGGTTGTTGCCTGGGATTCTATTCATAACGTCATTGTTACTTTGGTGGAACCGGTCATTGTCGAAGAAGAAACAGAAGAAGGCTGTCTTAGTGGAACGTGAAGCAGCCGTTAGTGGCAGAGGATAAGTCATTAAAGAAAATGAAAAAAATGTTGATATTACCGATGCTTACCTGCTTGATGGCGATGTTGGGGATGGGGCAGACGGCTGCGACAGCAACGATTGTGGGAGAGGTTTTGGACACCAGCGGCGCTGTGGTGGCCGGAGCGGTGGTGGAGATTCGAGATGCGGGGACTGGGTTGAGCCGGAAAGTTGCCGCCGACGAAATTGGCGCCTATACGCTGAGCGGGGTAAGTCCTGGCCGGTATAGCATCTCCGCGAGAAAAGCTGGATTTAGAACGGCAGTCATTACTGAATTTGGAGTGGATGTAGCCCGGAGCTACAAGCTGAACTTGACTCTCAGTGTTGGGGAATTAAGTGAACGAGTAGAAGTAAAGGTGAGTGCGGGGGCAGAATTGCAGACGCTCGATGCGGCCGTTGGCGTAGTGATTCAAGGAGAATCGTTGCTGCGAATGCCAGCGATTAACCGGTCTGCGATGACCTTTTTCGCTTTGCAGCCGATGGTTGCTCCCTCTCGCGGACAGATTGCGTTGGGGGCCGGGCAGCATTTGTCTGGACAGGTAGCAGGGGCGAGAGCCGACCAAAACACGTTTACGATTGACGGACTGGATGTCAGCGATATTGCAGCTGGGACTAACTTCTATACGGGGGCAGCCACGGACTTTGGCGGACCTAATCCGATGATTCCCGCGCCGGCTGAGAGCGTGGATGAGTTTCGTTTGTCCACTACAAACACAAATGCGAGTTACAAGCAGGGCCGGGGCGGGCAGCTAAATCTGATCACCAAAAGAGGAACAAACGACTGGCATGGTTCGGCATATGAATATCTACAGAACAACGTATTGAATGCGAATCGCTGGGATTTCAATCGAACAGGGATTCGTCGTCCGGCGCTGCGTGACAATCGATTTGGCGCTAGC